>URBS01000016.1 GCA_900546085.1 uncultured Collinsella sp. | reverse complement strand
CTGCGCAAGACGGAGGCCACATTAAGTGGCCTCCTTTGCGTGCGGAACTCGCGATCGATGTTGCCCCATACGCCCGCCCGGGTCCTTAGATAACGTTGCTTGCGAACGTCGCTTTGCTCGTTCGCTTTTTGGTCTGGAGAGCCGGGTGGGCTGATATATAGATACGAGTAGGGGCTCCTCCGTTGATGAACGGGGGAGCCCCTTGTTTCGTTTTGGTTGTTGTTGCGACCTAGAGGTGGCTGATGATCAGTTCCATCTTGCCTTCGAGTTCGATCTGGTCCACGGTGCTGGGGGCCAGCAGGTGGCTGCCCTTGTGAACGGGCTCGCCGCAGACGGTGCCTTCGCCGTCGATGACCGACAGGCACATGAAGGGCCAGCGCTGCTCGAGGGTCTTGCTGCCGTCGACGCGCACGCGATCGACGGTGTAGCAGGAGTTAGACTCGAGCTCGGTCACGCCGTCGATCTCGGGCGCGGTCACCGTGCCGTCGGTCGGAGCCTGAGCATCAAAGTCGATGCAGTCGAGGCTCTGCTCAATGTGCAGGGGACGCAGTTTGCCGTCGGTGCCGGGACGGTCGTAGTCGTACAGGCGATACGTCACGTCGCTCGACTGCTGCGTCTCCAAAATGAGCGTGCCGGCCTTGATGGCGTGGACGGTACCGGAATCAATCTGGAAAAAGTCGCCCTTGTGAATCGGCAGCACGTTGAGCATGTCGTCCCAGCGGCCGTCCTCGATCATACGCGCGGCCTCGGCGCGGTCGTGCGCGCGCTGTCCGACGATGATCGTGGCGCCGGGCTCGCAGTCCAGTACATACCAGCACTCGGTTTTGCCCAGGCTGCCGTTCTCGTGCTCGGCGGCGTACTCGTCATTGGGATGGATCTGGATCGAAAGGTCGTCCTTGGCGTCTAGAATCTTAATGAGCAGCGGGAACTCCTTGCCCTCGCAGTTACCAAAGAGCTCGTGGTGCTCGGCCCACAGCCACGAAAGCGTGTGACCGGCGTACGGGCCCTCCGCGATCTGGCAGTCGCCGTTGGGGTGGGCCGAGATAGCCCAACACTCACCGATGGGACCCTCGGGAATGTCGTAACCAAATACGGTTTCGAGCTGGCGGCCGCCCCAGATCTTCTCGTGGAAAATCGGCGTGAGTTTAATCAAATCGGACATGTGCATACTCCCATAAGGTTGTGCGGGTGCCGCGTAAGACAGCTCAAAACGAGCCCCACCGGATTACAAAACTAGGCCAGCGTTACGTTGTGCAGCTCAAAGCGGTCGCCTACGTTGTGCGAGATAGAATATTCAAACGCGGTGCCGCTATCCAAGAAGCCAATCTGGTTGAGTTCGAGCAGGGGAGAGCCGGGTTTGGTATCCAGGCGCTCAGCCTCTTCCTCAGTTGCCGCGACGGCGCGAATGGTACGGTGGAAACTCGAGATCTTGAGTCCGCACTGCTCGCGGATGAAGCTGTAGACCGACGCGTACAGGTCTTTTTTCTTAAGACCCGGAATCAGCTCGAGTGGCATATAGGTGTACTCAATAACGATGGGCTGACCATCGACCTCGCGTACGCGCACGATGTGATAGGCAAAGTCGTCTTCGGCCATTCCCAGCTGGGTCGCAACCTCTGCCGGCGGATTGACGATCGAGAAATCGTAGACCACCGAGGTCACTTTCTCCCCGCGATGCTCGTACGAAAAGCCTTGGGCACGGTCGTTCTTGCCTTGAAAAAACACCTGGCCGGGAAGCCCCGCCGTGTCCTTGACGTAGGTGCCCGATCCGCGCCGGCTGGTAATAAGGCCTTCTTCGGTAATCTGCTCAATCGCTCGTTTGACGGTGATTTTAGAAACGCTATAGAGCTCGCAGAACTCAACGACGGTGGGCAGCTTGTCGCCCGGCTTTAGAGCGCCGTCCTCGATGCTTCGACGGATATCTGCAGCTATCGCCTCGTATTTGGGAATCATGCAATCCTCCCTTCATATTTGCGTCGATATTTAGAAAGTATACCTACTTAAAAAGCATCCATATGGCTTTCATGAAAGAAGTTCGATAAATGAAAATGAAAAAGACGCTTTACATAGAAAATTAGAGCGCTATAGTTACAGACAACAAGCGAGATGCATTGGCGTTTCCTTGTACTGTTTGGGGACGGTTTTGTTTTGGCGGGTTGGATATCGGTATGACCGGTGCGCGCCCGCGCCGGATAACCTGCCAAAGCAAACCCGTCTCCAACCGGAAGCTCTAAGACACGAAAGCGAGGACTTTGATGGCACAGTATCAGCTGCCCCGTGACTTCTTCTTTGGCGCCGCTATGTCCGGCCCGCAGACTGAGGGTCAGTGGAACCAGGGCGGCAAGCTCGAGAACTTGTGGGACACCTGGTCCATCCAGGATCTGGGTTCGTTTTACAACTGCGTTGGCTCTTATGCCGGCAATGACTTTATGGCCAAGTACCAGGAAGACTTTCGCATTTTGAAGGACTTGGGCCTGAATACCTATCGCACTTCCATCCAGTGGAGCCGTCTGCTCGATGCCGACGGCAACCTCAACGAGGAGGGCGCTGCGTGGTATCACGAGCTGTTCCGCGCCTCTCGCGAGGCCGGCCTGGAGCCGTTTGTCAACTTGTACCACTTTGACATGCCCACCTACCTCTTTAACCGTGGCGGCTGGGAGAGCCGCGAGGTCGTCGAGGCTTACGCGCATTACGCCGACGTCGCCTTCCACGAGTTTGGCCAGGAGATTAAGTACTGGTTTACCTTTAACGAGCCCATCGTCGAGCCCGAGCAGCGCTATCAGGAGGGCGTGTGGTTCCCGCAACTCCACGACTTTAGCCGCGCTCGCACCGTGCAGTATCACATCTCGCTGGCACATGCGCTGGCCGTGGCCAACTATCGTCGCGACTATGACGAGGGCGCTATTCGCGCCGATGCCAAGATCGGCATGATCAACTGCTTTACCCCGGTTTACACCAAGCAGAATCCCAGCGAGGCAGACCTCGAGGCCGTGCGTATGACCAGCGGCATCAACAATCGCTGGTGGCTCGACCTTATTACCAAGGGCGAGCTTCCTGCCGACGTGCTCGACAGCCTGGCCGAGGGCGGCGTTAAGCTTCCGTTCCGTGCCGGCGACCAAGAGATTCTCAAGCAGGGTGTTGTCGACTGGCTCGGCTGCAACTACTACCACCCCACGCGCGTTCAAGCGCCGGCGAGCAAGGTCGACCAGTACGGCCTGCCGCACTTTGCCGACGAGTACGTATGGCCCGACGCCGTCATGAATGAGAGCCGCGGCTGGGAGATCTACCCGCAGGGCCTCTACGACTTTGGCATGGACTGCGCCAAGAACTACCCCGATCTTGAGTGGTTCGTTTCCGAGAACGGCATCGGCATCATGGACGAATATAAGAACCGTGACGCCGAAGGAACCATTCAGGATGACTACCGCGTCGACTTTGTACGCCAGCACCTGGAGTGGGTTGCCAAGGCAATTGCCGAGGGCGCCAAGTGCCGCGGATACCATTATTGGGCCGTTATCGATAACTGGTCTTGGGCCAATGCCTTTAAGAATCGTTACGGCTTTGTCGAGGTCGACCTTATGGACGGCTACAAGCGCCGCCTTAAGAAGTCGGCGGCCTGGCTCAAGCAGGTCGCCACGACCCACGTGGTTGACTAGCGACCGGGCGAACGCCCAGACCGCGCGCCGCCGCGCGCAACACATGGCACATCTGGTGGCAGAGGGCGACAGGCCACCGTGCGTATAGGAAAAGGCCGGATTTGAAAGTTAGGAGCAATCATGGCCAGTGACAACGGAAAGAGCTTCCTCGACAAGTTTGCCGAGGTCTCTGCGAAGGTGGGAAACCAGGTTCACCTGCGTTCCCTGCGCGACGCCTTCGCGACCATCACGCCGCTCTATATCCTTGCGGGTATCGCGGTTCTTATCAACAACGTCGTGTTCCCCCTGTTCCCGCTCGATGCGGCGGGTCTTGCCAACCTTCAGACGTGGGGTTCGGCAATTACGCTGGGCACCCTCAACGTCTCTGCCATTATCTTGGCCGGATTGATTGGCTACAGCCTCGCTAAGAACAAGCGTTTCGATAACCCGCTCGCTTGCGTGGTCGTCGCCATCTCTGCTTTCGTCATCATGATGCCGCAGCAGATCACCGCCACGCTTGCCGCCACGAGCCCGCTGCTCACCGACAAGATCACCTCCGCCGAGGTCACGGGCGCCCTTTCGACTGCCAACACCGGCACCAACGGTCTGTTCTCGGCTATTATCATCGCCCTGCTTTCCGTCTCGCTCTTCATCAAGATTTCTGGCGTCGAGAAGCTCAAGGTTAAGCTGGGCGAGGGCGTGCCTCCCGCGGTCTCCAACTCCTTCAACGTCATGATACCGATGCTGCTCAACCTCGCGATCTTCGCTCTTGCCGCAGCTCTGCTCGCTGTGTGCGCCGGCACCGATCTGTGCGCCATCATCTCCACGTGCATCTCCAACCCGCTCAAGAACATCATGAACGCCGGTCCGTGGGCTGTTATCCTCATCTACACCCTTGCTAACCTGCTGTTCTGCGTCGGTATTCACCAGTCCACCATCTCTGGCGCTACCGTCGAGCCGATCCTGACCATGCTCATCGTCGACAACATGGCTACCTTTGCCGCCGGTGGCACCATCCAGCCCGATCACTACATGAACATGCAGATCGTTAACAGCTTCGCCCTCATCGGCGGCTCGGGCTGCACCCTCATGCTCCTGCTCGACACGCTCCTGTTCTCCAAGAACAAGGCTTCCGAGACCGTTTCCAAGATGGCTATCCTGCCTGGTCTGTTCAACATCAACGAGCCGGTTATCTACGGTTACCCCATCGTGTACAACCTGCCGCTCATGATCCCGTTCGTCCTCCTTCCCGACCTGTTCATCGGCATCACCTATGGCCTTACCTGCGCAGGCATCATCAGCCCCTGCATCGCCCAGGTGCCCTGGACTATGCCTCCCGTCATCAATGCCCTGCTCGCTACGGGCTTTGACTGGCGCGCCGGCGTGTGGCAGGCTCTCGAGCTTGTCATTGGCATGGCCGTCTACCTGCCCTTTATGAAGATTTCCGAGAAGGCAATCGCCAAGCAGGAGGCTCTCGCCGAGTAGAACGCCTAACGTTCGTCCCTTTCACCTTTGCGGGCGCCGGTACGCGGTGCCGGTGCCCGCAGCTCTCTCCCTTGCGTAAAGATGCAGGGGGTGGGCACAATAGCCGCAAGGAATAAAACCAGTCGTCGTCTGCGCGCCGCGCAGTTATAAGGAGGAAACCATGAAGAAGATCATGCTCTGCTGCAATGCCGGTATGTCCACGAGCCTGCTGGTCCAGAAGATGCAGGCCGAGGTCGCGAACCGTGGCCTGGAAATTGAGATCGAGGCTCGCCCCATGAACGAGGCTCACGATCACCTGGACGAGTGCGACATGTTGCTGCTTGGCCCGCAGATCGGCTACACCAAGGGCGATTTTGAGAAGGAGGCCGCTGGCCGCTTCCCAGTCGAGGTCATCAACATGGTCGACTACGGCCGCATGAACGCTGCCGGCATCATCGACCACTGCGTCAGCGTGATGGGCTAGGTGCAGCATATGGAGGATATGAACGAGTTGCAGATGACCTGCTTCGAGATCATCAGCTACGTCGGTACCGCCAAGAGCATGTACATCAATGCCGTGCAAAAGGCCAAGGAGGGCGATTTTGACGCCGCCGAGGAGCTTATCAAGCAGGGCGACGAGGCCTATAACGGTGGCCACGATGTCCACATGGGGCTTCTGAAGAAGGAGGCCAACGGCGAGCGTAACGGCGAGGCCCCGTTGATTCTGCTGCATGCCGAGGACCAGATGGCCGGCACCGAGACCATGCGCGTCATGGCGACAGAGCTCATCGAGATCCACAAGCAGCTGCAGGCGCTTCAGGCCTAGTCGGCATTATCGCCGCGATGGACCGTGCAGTCCAACAGACAATACAGTCCCTTTCACGGGCGCCGGGAGCCTCCGCCTCCCGGTGCCTTTATTTTTGGGGATGGTCTTGCGCGGTCTGTTGAGCAGCCAATTGCGTTTCCCCAGATAAAACCTGCCAAAACAAACCAGTCCCTTTTTGGTGGGTTTTTGCCTTGGGAGCGGTACCATACAGGCAATGTTTAAACGAGAAAGGTGGGCTCCCATGGAACCTAAGCAGTACTACATCGGCATTGACGTCGGCGGCACTTCGGTTAAGGAGGGCCTGTTCGACGAGGACGGCAACCTGCTTGCCAAGGCCAGCGTGCCCACGCCTCCCATCGTTGACGCTGCGGGCTTTGCCGCGGTGACCGAGGCTATTGACCAGGTGGTCGCCAAGGCGCAGATTCCGCGCGCCTTTGTGGCGGGCATTGGCCTGGCCGTTCCGTGTCCCATCCCGGCTTCGGGCGACGCCAAGGTTAAGGCCAACATTGCCATTAACCTGCCCGAGCTGAGGATCGCCATCCAGGAGCACTGCCCCGACGCGGTCGTTAAGTACGAGAACGACGCCAACGCCGCTGCTATGGGCGAGGCCTGGCTCGGCTCTGCCAAGGGCGTACAGAACGTGGTGATGGTCACCATCGGTACCGGCGTGGGCGGCGGCGTTATCGTCAACGGCGACGTGGTGTCGGGCGTTGTGGGTGCTGGCGGCGAGATTGGCCACATGTGCCTGAATCCGGCTGAGGAGCGCACCTGCGGCTGCGGCGGCCATGGCCACCTGGAGCAGTATTCCAGCGCCACCGGCGTGGTGAGCAACTACCTTGCCGAGTGCGAGAAGGCGGGCGTTGAGCCCATCGAGCTGACCGGCCCCTCCGATTCCAAGGACGTGTTCCAGGCCTGCCGCGAGGGCGACAAGCTCGCGTTAGCCGCGGCCGATACCATGGCCGACTATCTCGGCCGCGCACTGGCGCTTATCGCCAACGTGGTTGATCCCGAGATGTTCCTCATCGGCGGCGGCGCCTCCGCCTCGGCCGATGTCTACCTCGACAAGGTCCGCGAGCACTTTAAGCAGTACGCGCTTTCCGCCTCGCGCGAGACGCCCATTAAGGTCGCTTCGCTCGAAAACGACGCCGGCATCATCGGTGCCGCCTACGTAGCCCTGCGCGCCGCCGGCAAATAGTTGGTGCAAGGGGGACAGGTTACTTTGCACCAACATGGTGCAAAAGGGACAGCCTTGGCCCCCGTGCCTGCGCCCCAAAATATGCCGTGGCCCTTCCGTCTGCGAAGGCTCGGCATCGGCGTGCTACCATAGCTACGTCCAAGTACACATATCAAGTGGAGGATATCCATGGCAAACGTTCTTGTCTTTGGTCACCAGAACCCCGATAACGACGCCATCATGAGCGCCGTCGTCCTGTCCCAGCTGCTCAACCAGGTTGAGTATGCCGGCAACACCTACGAGGCCTGCGCCCTTGGTCAGCTTCCGGCCGAGTCCGCCAAGCTGCTTGCCGACGCCGGCATTGCCGAGCCCCGCGTGATCGAGTCCGTCGAGGCCGGTCAGCTCGTCGTTCTCACCGACCACAACGAGTCTGCCCAGTCCGTCGCCGGTCTTAAGGACGCCACGGTCTTTGGCGTTGTCGACCATCACCGCATCGGCGACTTCGAGACCGCCGGCCCGCTGCATTACATCTGCCTGCCCTGGGGCTCCAGCTGCACCATCGTCACCAAGCTCGCCGGCGTGCTCGGCGTTGAGCTTTCCGACGTCCAGGCCAAGCTGCTGCTCTCGGCCATGATGACCGACACGCTCATGCTCAAGAGCCCCACCACCACCGATGTCGACCGCGCCGTCGCCGCCAAGCTCGGCGAGCAGGTGGGCGTCGACCCGGTCAAGTTTGGCATGGAGGTCTTCCTCACCCGTCCGTCCGGCTCCTTCACCGCAGCCGAGATGGTCGGCAACGACATCAAGATGTTCGAGCCCGCCGGCAAGAAGCTGCTCATCGGCCAGTACGAGACCGTCGACAAGAGTCGTGCGCTCGGCATGATCGACGAGATTCGCGAGGCCATGCGTGCCTACGCCGCCGAGAAGGGTGCCGATGGCATTGTCCTGTGCATCACCGACATCATGGAGGAGGGCTCGCAGGTCCTGCTCGAGGGCGAGACCGAGGCCGCTCAGAAGGGCCTGGGCATTGCCGACGAGCACGACGGCGTCTGGATGCCGGGTGTCCTCTCCCGTAAGAAGCAGGTCGCTGCCCCCATCATGGCCGCCTGCTAGGTTTAGTTGACCAAACGCCACGACCGGATCGCGGACGTCCCGCGCTCCGGTCGTTTTTTGTGCACGGCGCCGCGTCGTCTCTTGGACAGGCGTGCCCGTGCCGTTGAGCAAATAATGTTCAACCTGTGGTTCCGCTTTTCGGCCACGCCTGCGTGCTTGTCGTGCAGGGTAGGCTAGATGCAAGCGTAATACGTTAGAGCGCGGCGCCGCCACTTGGGCGGGCCGTGCTTTTTTAAGACGGGAGCTTTCCCGAGAAAGGAGCCGCCCATGGCAGCAACTGAGCAGCTGTTCAACGTTCGTGAGCGCAAGCGCTTTGAACGTCACGACATTTGGGAGCGCATCGCCGAGAACGGCACGATTTCCGCCGCCGTCATGGTCTTCGCCGCCATCGCCGCCGTTATCTGCGCCAACACCGATGCCTACGAGGCCATCCATCACTTTTTGGAGACCCCGCTGTATGTGGGCCTGGGCAACCTTACGGCTGGTCTCACCGTTGAGCTTTTCGTCAACGACTTCCTCATGGCGATTTTCTTTTTGTTGGTGGGCATCGAGCTTAAGTACGAGATGACGGTCGGTGAGCTCAAGAATCCGCGTCAGGCCATGCTTCCCATGCTGGCGGCCGTGGGCGGCGTTGTCGTTCCCGCCTGCATCTACCTGATCTTTAACCATGCCGGCGCCCGCAACGGTTGGGCCATCCCCATGGCAACCGATATTGCCTTTGCGCTGGGCGTGCTGTCGCTTTTGGGCAATCGCGTGCCCAACGGCGTGCGCGTGTTCTTCTCGACGCTCGCCATCGCCGACGACCTCATCTCCATCGCCGCCATCGCCATCTTCTACGGTCAGAGCCCCAATCCGTTTTGGTTGGGCGCCGCTGCAGTTGTGACCTGCGCGCTTGTGTGGCTCAACAAGACGCAGCATTACCGCCTTGCCCCGTATTCGGTACTGGGGCTGCTGTTGTGGTTCTGCATGTTCAAGAGCGGCGTACATGCCACGCTTGCTGGCGTCATCCTGGCCTTCACCATTCCGGCCAAGTGCGGCGTCAAGCTCGATAGTCTCACCGATTGGCTGGGCGAGTGCCTGCCGCTGCTCGATGATCGCTACGACGACGAGGCGCACATCCTGGGCCAGCATGACTTTACCGTCTCGACCACCAAGGTCGAGCGCGTCATGCACCGCGTAACCCCGCCGCTCATCCGCATGGAGCGTCTGATCTCCACGCCGGTCAACTTCGTGATCCTGCCGATCTTTGCGTTCGTGAACGCGCAGGTTCGCCTGGTGGGCGTGGACATGAGCACGCTGCTCACCGACCCGGTGACGCTCGGCGTGTACTTTGGCATGCTGCTGGGCAAGCCGATCGGTATCTTTGGCATGACGTTTGCCCTGGTTAAACTCAAGATTTCCGAGTTGCCGCATAATGTCAACTGGCACATGATCGCCGGTGTGGGCATTTTGGGCGGTATCGGCTTTACCATGTCGATCCTCATCAGCGGCCTCGCCTTCCCGACGGCCCAGTTTGAGGTTCTTGCAGCCAAGGCCGCTATTCTCGCCGGTTCGGTCACCGCAGCCGTGCTCGGCATGATCTACATGAGCGTGGTCTGCAAGCATCCCTCGCCCAAAGACGAGTAAGAGCGCGAAAACCGGCTCCAGAACCGATTCGGGCGCGTTCAAAATGCGGATTCGGGCGGTGCTTGCCGCCTGCCAGACACGCCAGTGGTCAAAAAACGCCGTTTGTGAGTACTGTCACAAACGGCGTATCATTTTAGGTGCGGAAAATAATGAACAAAGTTATAAGAACTGTACGTTAATGGGTGACCATCGACTTCCAATTTGGCGCTAGCTGACGGTGATTAGGAAGTTTCAAGTCGAGTTTTGCCGATTTCGACCAAGAATCGCTGCTACTAAAAAGGTAACAGTACTCATATTTGCCCTTTTTTGGCCACAAGCCCTAAAACAAGCCTCGCCAAGGTCGGGAAGCGGGCCAAATCGCCGGCCTCGAGGCTTATTCTACCGTTCCGTAGACGGCGCCCCAGCCGTGGGCGGCCAAGGCGGAGTTGAGCTGGTCGCAAAGTGACTGGCGGTCGTAGTAGCCGGGCGGCAAAAGGTTCACGATCTCCATGAGGTCGGGCGCCAGGTCCAAGATTTCGGCCTGTACGATCAGATCCAGGCGGTCGATGGCGTGGCGGTCGTAAAACAGTCCGTCGACCAGGCGCTGCAAGTCGCCGAATTCCTCGGCCTGAAACGATCCGTACTCCATAGTGCCTCCTTGGGCGCCCCACGCCGGCATGCGCGGCGATTCGTAATTGATTGCGATGAACTTAATCTATCACGGCTTCATAACGTTGCGACGATGGCGGTCTATACTTAGACGAACTGCAACGTACCGCTTCGCGAAAGGTCGCACCCCATGCAGACGATCTACCAGAAGATGGAAACCACCGAACTCGATGCCGCCATCGAGGCGCTCAAAGCCGAGGTCGCCGAGGTCAAGGCCAAGGGCCTGGCGCTCGACATGGCCCGCGGCAAGCCGTCGCCCTCCCAGGTGGACATCTCTCGACCCATGCTCGATATCCTCAATGCCGATGCCGATCTGCACGACGGCAATGTCGACTGCTCCAACTACGGCTGCTTCGAGGGCATTCCCTCGGCTCGCAAGCTGGCAGGGGAGTTCCTGGGCTGCCCCGCCGAGCAGACGCTCGTGCTGGGCTCATCGAGCCTCCTGATCGAGCATGACATCGCCGGCATGTTCTGGCGCTGCGGCTCGTGCGGCAGCGAGCCCTGGGATGCCTACGAGGCCGCGCACGACGGCAAGAAGGTCAAGTTCCTGTGCCCCGTCCCCGGCTACGACCGTCATTTTGGCATCACCGCCGACCTGGGCATCGAGAACGTTCCCGTCGCGATGACCGACAACGGCCCCGATATGGACGAGATTGAGCGCCTCGTTGCCGCCGATGATTCCATCAAGGGTATCTGGTGCGTGCCCAAGTATTCCAACCCCACGGGCATCACCTTTAGCGAGGACACCGTGCGTCGCCTGGTCGAGATGCCCACGGCCGCGCCCGATTTTCGCATCTTCTGGGACAACGCCTACTGCGTGCACGACCTGTACGACGAGACCGACGAGCTCGCAAACATCTTTGACCTCGCTCGCGCGGCGGGCACCGAGGACCGTGTGGTGGCCTTTGCCTCGACGTCCAAGATCACCTTCCCGGGCGCCGGCATCGGCTTTATCGGTGCGAGCCCCGCGGTTATCGCGGAGTTCTCCAAGCGCCTGAAGGCTGGCCTCATCAGCGCCGACAAGCTCAACCAGCTGCGTCACGTGCGCTTCCTTCCCACCATCGAGGCGGTTAAGGAGCACATGAAAAAGCATGCCGAGTTCCTGCGCCCGCGCTTTGAGGCCGTCGAGCGCAAGCTCACCGAGGGCCTGGGCGACACGGGCTGCGCCACCTGGACGCACCCCCGCGGCGGCTACTTTGTAAGCTTCGATGGTCCCGAGGGCTCGGCCCAAAAGGTCGCCGCGCTTTGCGCCGACCTGGGCGTCAAGCTCACGCCGGCCGGTGCCACTTGGCCCTATGGCAAGGACCCGCGCGACACCAACATCCGCATCGCGCCGAGCTATCCCACGGTCGAGGACCTGGAGGCCGCGCTCGATGTGCTGGTGCTGGCCGTTAAGCTTGTCGCTGCCGAGCTTGCGCGTGCCGAGCGCGCCTAACGCGTAGGGCCCCGCAAGTCCGCGCCTAGTACTATCCGCACTTTCGATACGTAAAGGAGCGTATACATGGATTTGGGTATTTCCACAAACCCCACGCCAGAGCTCTACACCATTAAGGTGACCGGTGAGATCGATATCTCTAACGCCGATAGCCTGCGCAATGCCATCGACCTGGCGCTCGAGCAGCCCACTGAGGCCGTTGAGCTCGATTTTGCCCAGGTGAGCTACATCGATTCGACGGGCATTGGCGTGCTTGTGGGCGCCGCACACCACGCAGCTGATCATGGTAAGCGTTTTAGCTGCGTCAACGTGCAGCCCCCGGTGATGCGCGTGGTTCAGCTGTTGGGCGTCGACCAGGAGATTTCGATCACCGCTGCATAATCTTTGCCCCCAAAAGGGCGTGCCGTTTGGCATATGTTTGTGATGCGCTCGGACGTTTTGGCGTCCGGGCGCTATACTTGACCGAATGAATAGACGAGTTCCGGCCGAATGGCGCGGTGCGGGCTCGACTCACATCGAGCCTTGGAGGTATGTGTGTTTGGTATTGGAGAGGGTGAGCTCGCGATCATCGTGGTCTTCGGCTTTTTGCTGTTTGGCCCGGATAAGCTCCCGCAGATGGGCCGCACGATCGGCCGTGCCATCCGTCAGTTCCGCGAGACGCAGGAAAAGATGACGGCCGTTGTTCAGTCCGAGATTATCGATCCGGTGAGTGAAGCCGCGTCGGCCCCGGTCAAGCCCAAGAAGGCTGCCGTCGATGACGATTCCGATGCAGACGAGGATGCCGTCGAGACGGCTGCGCCCGCAAAGAAGGAGACCTTTGCCGAGCGCCGTGCCCGCCTTGCCGCCGAGAAGGCCGCGTGCGAGGCTGCCGCCGAGGGCGAGGGTGCTGCTGAGGAGTCCGAGGCCGAGAGCGCCGAGCCTGCCGCTGCCGCCGAGCCTGTCGTCGAGCCCGAGCCTGCTGCAGAGCCGGAGCCCGAGCCCGAGCCCGAGCCGGCAGAGCCCACGACGGCTGACCTCTACGCCCGTCGTCCCCGCAAGCGCAAAGCCGTCGTCGACCAGCTTGCTCGCGAGCTCGAGGCCGAGGACGACACCGCTGCCGCCGACGCCCCGAAGGGAGGCGATGAGTAATGCCTATCGGACCTGCGCGCATGCCGCTCTTCGATCACCTGGGCGAGCTCCGTCGCCGCCTGACCATCGTGGTCGTGTCGGTGTTTGCCGCCGCCATCGTGCTGTATTTCGCCACGCCCGTGGTGCTCGACATCCTGGAAGACCCCATCCGCTCCTTTGTGCCGGACGGTAAGTTCTACATCACCACCACGCTCGGCGGCTTTGGACTGCGCTTCTCGCTGGCCATCAAGATGGCCGTGGTCATGTGCACGCCCATGATCATCTGGCAGATTCTGGCATTTTTCCTGCCGGCACTGCGTCCCAACGAGCGCAAATGGGTCGTGCCCACGGTGCTCGCCTCGACGGTGCTGTTCTTCCTGGGTGCCATCTTCTGCTACTTCATCATTATCCCGGCAGGCTTTGAGTGGCTCATCGGCGAGACCTCGGCCGTCGCCACGGCGCTGCCCGATCTGGAGAACTACGTCAACATGGAGCTGCTCTTTATGATCGGCTTTGGTGTGGCGTTTGAGCTGCCGCTCATCATCTTCTACCTGTCCGTCTTCCACATCGTGTCCTACGCTGCTTTCCGCAGTGCCTGGCGTTATGTATACGTTGGCCTGCTTGTGGGCTCGGCTGTGATTACGCCCGACGGCTCGCCCGTTACGCTGGGCCTCATGTATGGCGCCCTGCTCTCGCTCTACGAGATTTCGCTCGCCATCGCCCGCGTGGTCATTACCGCGCGCGAGGGCAAGGAGGGCTTGTTTGTGAGCCGTCTGGACCTGTTCTCGGACGATGAGGACGACGAGGAGTAAATCGGTATGCACGAGGTTGGCATTGTCAACGGCATACTCGATACAGTGATTCGCGCGGCGCGTGGGGCGGGGGCCTCGCGCGCCGTTTTGGTAACGCTGCGTATCGGGGATATGACCGAGGTCGTGCGCGAGGCGCTCGACTTTGCGTGGGAGACATTTCGCGACGAGGACCCGCTCACGCGAGGCTGCGAGCTTGCCGTGGAGGAGGTCCATCCACAAAGCGAGTGTCTGGACTGCGGCGAGGTTTTCGACCACGATCGCTTCCACTGTCGCTGTCCCCAGTGTGGTGGTGCCAACGTGCGCCTACTGCACGGCCGCGAGCTCGATATCGCAAGTATCGAAATCGAAACCCCCGACGATTAGCCCGCTAGCCATCTAATGATGGGGTATAAAGGGGCCAAAGTAAGGAGCGCTAAGTATGGCCGAGAAAACGATTGATATCGCGTCGCCGATCCTGTCGCGCAACGAGCGCCTGGCAGATCAGCTGCGTCAGCGATTTAATGAGGCAGGCACCTACGTGATCAATGTGCTGTCGAGCCCCGGCTCGGGTAAGACCACCACGATTCTGGGCACCAACGAGCGCCTGCGTGACAAGGCCGGCCTACGCTGTGCCGTCATCGAGGGCGATATCGCCTCGGATGTCGACGCCATCACCATGAAGGAAGCCGGCATGCCCGCCATCCAGATCAACACGGGCGGTCTGTGCCACCTCGAGGGCAACATGATCATGGAGGCTGTCGATGCCTTCGACCAGGCTGTGGGTCTGGAGAACATCGACGTCATCTTTATCGAAAACGTGGGTAACCTGGTCTGCCCGGTCGACTTTGACCTGGGCGAGAACCTGTCCATCATGATTCTCTCGGTGCCCGAGGGCGACGACAAGCCCATCAAGTATCCGGGCATCTTCCAGCACGCCGGCGCGCAGCTGCTCAACAAGGTCGACGTGGCCCCGGCTTTCGATTTTGACATGGATAGGTATACTAAGACACTCGATGACCTCAATCCGCAAGCGCCGCGGTTTGCCGTGAGCGCGCGCAAGGGCGAGGGCATGGATGCCTGGTGCGATTGGCTCATCGGGCAGATTGAGCAAGCAAGGGCGTAAGTCGGCCGCCATACGGGCGGGCGTAGCCGCAGAGATACGAGATAGGAGCCTCTTTTGAAGCTCATCATCGCCGAGAAAAACGACGCCGCGCGTCAGATCGCCGAGCGTCTGTCCACGGGCAAGCCCAAAAAGGACAAGGTGTACAACACCGCCATCTACCGTTTTGAGTGGAAGGGCGAGGAGTGCGTGACGATCGGCCTTGCCGGTCACATCCTTGCGCCCGATTTTTGCGACAGCGTGCTGTTCGATAAAAAGCTGGGCTGGTATTCGGTCACGGAGGACGGTGAGATGCTGCCGGCCGATATGCCCGATGGCTTGGCCCGCCCGCCGTACGACACCAAGCGCAAGCCGTTTCTTGCCGATGGTATCTCCATCAAGGGCTGGAAGCTCGAGAGCCTGCCTTACCTCACCTGGGCGCCCGTCATTAAGCTGCCGGCCGAGAAGGAGCTCATCCGCTCGCTCAAGAACCTTGCCAAGAAGTCCGACAGCGTCATTATCGCCACGGACTTCGACCGCGAGGGCGAACTGATCGGTTCGGACGCCCTCAACAAGGTGCGCGAGGTTGCGCCCGACTTGCCGGTCGCCCGCGCCCAGTATTCTTCGTTTACCAAGGCCGAGATTACGCAGGCCTTCGATAATCTTGTCTCGCTCGACCAGAATCTGGCCGACGCCGGCGAGAGCCGCCAGCACATCGACCTCATTTGGGGCGCGGTGCTCACGCGCTACCTGACGCTCGCCAAGTTTGGCGGCTTTGGCAACGTGCGCTCCGCCGGCCGCGTGCAGACTCCGACGCTCGCCCTGGTGGTCGAGCGCGAACGCGAACGCATGGCGTTTGTGCCCGAGGACTATTGGCAGATTCGCGGCATGGGTGCCGCTCAGGGTGCTGCCGAGGATGACCGCTTTAAGATTGCGCACAAGACGACACGTTTTACCGACAAAGATGCTGCCGAGACGGCGTACGGCCACGTCGACGGCGCTACGACGGCAACCGTCGCCGCGGTGACCAAGCGCTCCCGCAAGCAGCAGCCGCCCACGCCGTTTGCGACCACCTCGCTGCAGGCAGCCGCTGCGGCCGAGGGCATCTCGCCCGCACGCACCATGCGCATCGCCGAGTCCCTCTACATGGCGGGCCTCATCAGCTATCCGCGTGTCGACAACACCGTGTACCCCGCGACACTCGATCTGGGCGCTGTGGTGAGTGATCTGGCAAAGATCAACCCGGCGCTGGCGCCCGTGTGCAAAAAGGTGCTCGCCGGCCCCATGAAGCCCACGCGCGGCAAGGTCGAGACCACCGACCACCCGCCTATCTACCCCACGGGCGAGGGCGATCCGTCCACGCTCGATGGCGGCCAGCGCAAGCTCTACGACCTCATCGCTCGTCGCTTCCTGGCGACGCTCATGGGTCCCGCGACCATCGAGAACACCAAGCTCGAGCTCGATGTGAACGGCGAGCCGTTTGTGGCTTCGGGCGACGTGCTCGTGACTCCGGGCTTCCGCGAGGCGTACCCGTACGGTCTCAAGCGCGATGAGCAGATGCCGCCGCTGGAGCAGGGCGACACGGTCGACGTGTTCGACATTAAGCTCGAGGCCAAGCAGACCGAGCCGCCCGCGCGCTACAGCCAGGGCAAGCTCGTGCAGGAGATGGAAAAGCGCGGCCTGGGTACCAAGTCCACGCGCGCGAGCATCATCGAGCGCCTGTACGCCGTGCGCTACCTCAAAAACGATCCCGTGGAGCCGAGTCAGCTGGGCATCGCCATTATCGATGCGCTGTCACAGTTTGCCCCGCGCATCACGAGCCCCGATATGACCAGCGAGCTCGACGGCGACATGACCCGCGTGGAGCGCGGCGAGGACACCGAAGAGCATGTCGTGACGCACTCGCGCGCGCTGCTGGCCGGCGTGCTCGACGAGCTGCTCAAACATACGCAGGAACTGGGCGACGCCATCAGCGACGCCGTCACGGCCGATGCACGCGTGGGTACCTGCCCCAAGTGCGGCAAGGACCTGGTTATGAAGACGAGCGCCAAGACCCGCGGCAGCTTCATTGGCTGCATGGGCTGGCCCGACTGCGATGTGACCTATCCGGTGCCGAGTGGCGTCAAGGTGAGCCCGCTCGAGGGCGAGGCCGCCGTGTGCCCCGAGTGCGGTGCGCCGCGCATCAAGTGCCAGCCGTTCCGCCAGAAGGCCTTCGAGATCTGCGTGAACCCCACGTGCCCCACCAACTACGAGCCCGATCTTAAGGTGGGCGAGTGCAAGGTGTGTGCCGAGGCCGGACGTCACGGCGACCTGATCGCGCACAAGAGCGAGAAGAGCGGCAAGCGCTTTATCCGCTGCACCAACTACGATGACTGCGGCGTGAGCTATCCGCTGCCGGCGCGCGGCAAGCTCGAGGCGACGGGCGAGACCTGCTCCGAGTGCGGCGCCCCCATCGTGGTGGTCAACACGGCGCGCGGTCCGTGGCGTATCTGCGTCAACATGGACTGCCCGACCAAGGAGAAGAAGCCCGCCCGCGGTCGCAAGACCACAACCAAGGCGAGCACGGCAAAGAAGACGACGGCTAAGAAAGCCACTGCCGCCAAGAAGACGACCGCGAAGAAGTCGACTGCCAAGAAAGCAGCCGCCGACAAGTAACGGCGCAGTCGAAACATTGCCCAAAAAAACGAGCGAGGACCCCGCGATCCTTGCTCGTTTTTTTGACCGGCAGTTAGGGACGTTCTTTTTCTGCCGGCAGTTTAGGAACGTCCCTAACTGCCGGCTCGGGAACGACAAAGCGCTAGTTCACTTCGACGGGTTTGGCGCCGGGATAGCGCTCCTCAAAGTCTAGGCGGTACTTATTGTCATTGGTGCCCGCCACGTTGTCGCGCGACAGCGGCGCCACGATCTCATTCTTGTGGTCCGCAGGCTTGGCGTATTTCAGGCTGATCTCCCAGGCATCACAGATTGCGTCAATGCGGTGATCCAGGTCGTCGTACAGGGCGATGATGTCCTTCCAGGAGCTGTAGTTCTTGGAGCTCGTCGGGACGTCCAGGTCCTCGACGATGTCGTAATACTGCTCGATGGTGTCCTCCGTGCGCTCGGCGACGTCGGCGAGATTTTGACGGGTGGTTCGATCCTCTTCCAGATAGTTGCCGTTGAAGTTCTGCGCGCAGCCACGGACCTGGCTGTCGAGATCTTCGAGCAGGTCGTAGTATTCGCTCAGGCGACGGTAGAGGTTCTGCTCGGAGAGCGTTGCTTCGCCGCCATCCTCGTCGTCATCGTCATCATCGTCGTACAGGCTGTTGGGATCGCCGAGAGGCTTTAGGTCATCGTCGTCGACGTCATGGTGCAGCTTAGCTACCTCGGCGGTCGTCTGCGTGGCAGCGTTGTCGAAAGGCTTGATCACAAAGAAAACGACCAGGGCGATGATGATCGCCACCAGCACAACGATAACGGCGATAAGCGGCCCGGTGCCGCTCTTTTTGGGAGCGGGGGTCTGTGGCGAAGCGGGCGCGTATGCGGGAGCCGGCTGCTGTTGGGGCGAGCCGCTCGCGACGGGTATGCGCTGCGTGGTCTCGACGGCCTCGGTCCTTGCGGCGGGGTCGGGGCTATAGGCGAGGGGGTCGTCCGCCTTGGCTTGCGGCGTATCAAGGGAGCCGGTCTGCTCAAAAGCGGGCTGGCTATCGCTCGCGGCTGTTTGCTCAACGGGTGCACCGCACGAGGTGCAGAACTTGGCATCATCTGCAAGAAGCTTGCCGCACGAGGCGCAATACCGAGACATTGCCACTCCTTTCGCCACATTTCAATGCAATACGACGATTATACCCAGCATCCAAAATCCCCCATCATACGTTGCGGTGAAATAGGGACTGTTTGGCGGTCTCAGAGCTTCAATCAGCCCCTATTTCACCGCAACTTTGGAAAGGCACCTTTAGCCATTGGGGACGCGCCGAGCACTGGGGTATCATGGCTTGGTTGATATATCTGCATTTACGCGCCTTGTAGGAAGGGGCTGCGCCCATGGCTTTTGAGCCCGCTCAACATAGCTTCATTACGCTCGAGGGCGTCGATGGCGCTGGTAAATCTACGCAGGCGCGCCTGCTTGCCCGTGCGCTCGAGCTCGCTGGCCACCAGGTTGTGAGCCTGCGCGAACCGGGTGGTACTGCCATCAGCGAAAAGATCCGTGCTCTGCTGCTCGACCCCGCCAATACGGCGATGGGCGACACCTGCGAGTTGCTGCTCTACGAGGCGGCGCGCGCCCAGTTGGTGCACGAGGTCATAGCCCCCGCCCTTGCGGCCGGCAAGGTGGTCCTGTGCGATCGCTTCTACGATTCCACGACCTGCTACCAGGCATTTGCCGACGGCCTCGATCGCCAGATGGTGCGCGACGCCAACAACCTGGCCGTCGCGGGAACGCACCCGGCGCTCACACTCGTCTACCACATCACGCCCGAGCAGGCGGCGCTACGCATGGCAGCCCGTGGCGCGGTGGATCGCATGGAGGCCAAGGGCATGGCATTCCAGGAGCGTGTCTACGAGGGGTTTTGCGCAATTGCTGCCGAGGAGCCAGACCGCGTAAAGCTCATCGACGCCACTACGACCGTCGAGGAAGTCTTCGAGAAGACGGTCGAGCAGGTTCGCGCGTACGGTCTCGACATTCCGCAGGAAGCCGTCGCCGCCGCGCTTGCCAAGGAGGCCGAGTAACATGGCCCCTGCTCAGGCAAGCCTGCTGACCAAGCTCGACACCCAAGAGCGCGTGCGTGACTTTTTGACCAATGCCGTCGCTAGCGGTCGCGCATCGCACGCCTACCTGTTTTTGGGCGCTCCCGGCGCGGGCAAGCTCGACGCCGCGTGGGCGCTCGCCCAAGCCTTCCTGTGCGAGCAGGATGGCTGCGGCTCATGCGATAGCTGCGTGCGCGTCGCCCGCCATACGCACCCCGACGTGCACTATTACACGCCCGAGAGCGCCACGGGTTACCTCATTGCCCAGACCCGCGAGCTGCTCGATGACGTGCCTCTGGCGCCCATTCGCGCCAAGGCCAAGGTCTACATCATCGACCGTGCCGAGCAGCTGCGCGCTAACACCGCCAACGCACTGCTCAAAACACTCGAGGAGCCGCCCGATGGCGTTATGTTTATCTTGCTGGGCACCTCGGCAGACGTGATGTTGCCCACCATCGTGAGCCGCTGCCAGTGCGTGCCGTTTCGGCTGGTATCGCCCGCCGTCGCCGCGCAGGCCGTGAGCCGCGCCACCGGTCAGGACCCTGCGCGTTGCCGCATGGCGGTCGCCGTGGCGGGAAGCCCCACACGCGGCATCGAGTTTCTTAAGAGCGCCGAGCGCCAGGACGCCCGTCGTCAGATGGTCCGTGCCATCGACTCACTCATTGCCGCCGACGAGGCCGACGTGCTCAGTCGCGCCAAGTCGCTCATCGTCGCCGTCAAGGCGCCGCTTGCCGAGGTCAAGTCCACGCAGGAAAAGGTACTCGAGCAAAACGCCGACTACCTGTCGCGTGGAGCATTGAAGCAGCTTGAGGACCGCAACAAGCGCGAACTCAACGCGCGCGAGCGTTCGGGTATCATGGAAGCGCTGGCGAGCGCGCGGACGCTCATGCGCGACGTGCTGCTGACACTTCAGGACGAGGCAGCCGACGTGGTGAACGAGGACGTGCGCGACACGATCGGTCGGCTTGCCGCCGCGACCAATGTTGCGGGTGCCACCCAGGCGCTCGAGGCGGTCGCGACCGCCGAGCGCAACATCGCCAGAAACGTTACTCCCCAGCTGGCCATCGAGGTCATGCTGTTCGATATCAGGAAGGCACTGAAATGCCGTTAGTCGTACCCGTTAAGTTTACCTACGCCTCGCGCGACCTGTGGTTTGACCCGCAGGACCTGGATATCCTCGAGGCAGATTACGCTATTTGCTCCACCGAGCGCGGAACCGAGATCGGCCTGGTCACGGCCGATCCCTTTGAGGTGCCGCAAGACGAGATCGGTCAGCCGCTCAAGCCCGTACTGCGCGTGGCGAGCGACATCGACCTGCAGCTTGCCGACGACCTGGCCATCCAGGGCGACGAGGCCATGGTCGATTTCCGCCGTCTGGTCAAAGAACTCGACCTCGAGATGAAGCCGGTCGGCGTCGAGTACCTGTTTGGCGGCGAGAAGGCCGTGTTCTACTTTGCGGCCGAGGAGCGCGTCGATTTTCGCCAGCTCGTCAAGGATCTGTCCTCGACGCTGCACATTCGCGTCGACATGCGCCAGATCGGCGTGCGCGACGAGACTCGCCTGGTGGGCGGCTATGCCCAGTGCGGCCAGGAGCTCTGTTGCACGCGCTTTGGCGGACAGTTTGAGCCCGTCTCGATCCGCATGGCAAAAGAGCAGGACCTGCCGCTCAATTCCTCCAAGATCAGCGGCGTTTGCGGCCGCCTGATGTGCTGCCTGCGCTATGAGTTCGAAGCGTACAAGGACTTTAAGAGCCGTGCGCCCAAAAAGAAGACGCTCATCGATACGCCGCTCGGCAAGGCGCGTATCCAGGAATATGACACGCCGCGTGAGCAGCTGGTGCTGCGCCTGGAGAACGGCAAGGTCTTTAAGGTCAACCTGGCCGATATGACCTGCTCGGAGGGCTGCAAAAAGAAGGCCGCCGAGCAGGGCTGCAACTGCCGCCCCGACTGCGTGACGCGCGACGTGCTCGAGCGCATCGAGTCGCCCGAGATGCGCCTGGCGCTCATGGAGCTCGACCGCGAGAACGGCGTCGACGTGGGCGATGGCCTGTCGAGCGCCGACCGTCTGGCCGGTACATCGATGCCCAAGCGCCGTCGTCGCGATGCGGACGCCGATGCCCGTGCCGGTCAGAGCCAGGGCGAGGGCCGTGGCCGCGGTAAGGGTCGTGGCAAGGCCGAGGCACCCGAGGCTGAGGAGGCTGCCGGTGGACGTCGCCGCCGCAAGCGCTCGGGTTCAGGCGACGCCGGCGAGGCCGCTCCCGCAGGCAAGAACTCCTCCCGCGAGCGCGAGGCTCAGCAGCCTCAGCAGCAAAACCGCGGCGGTGGTATGAATCCCACGCGCCGTCGCCGCCGCCATTTGTCGAGCGAGGAGCGCGAGGACGCCTTCCGCGCCGCAGCCGCTCGCGAAGTCGGTGCCGCCCCCAAGGGTGGTTCGGGTTCCGATACGCCTGCCGACAAGGGTGGCAAGCAGCGCAACGATGACGAGCGCGCCCCGCGTCCGCGTCGCCGCCATTCCTCGGGCACGCAGCAAAAGCCCTCGGTGCCCTCCGTGGCCGATCAGGTCTCGGATGGCGAGGTCAAGGTCACACGTCGGCGCCCTGGAGATGGCGGGGGAGCTGCTGCCAAGGCTTCGCGTGGCGCTGCTCGCGACGAACGCGAGTCGCGCGAAGATCGTGGTGGCGAGGGTTCGGCCGACCAGGGCCAGAAGCGCCGTCGCCGTCGTCGTTCCCGCAAGCCGCGTCAAGATGGTGGCGAGGGCTCGACCCCGTCTTCGTCTGCACCACAACCGCCTACCGGCGAATAACGCCCGCGAGCGGATTTAACCTGCCTGACCCCAAACGCGTCGGGGTACCATAGCGCTGAATCAACAACCCTCCCTGCGACCGAGCGTAGGGAGGGTTGTGTCGTGAAGAGACATTTGAATGTGTTGGGATGCCTGCAAGGTGTCGGCATCCTGCCGTTTGCGGACGAATTGCTACCGTTTGCCGAGCTGGCGGTGCACGAGGCGCTTGAGGCGTTGTCGCCTACGCGATGCGCCGGCTGCGAGCGCTCCGGCGCGCTAATTTGCCAAGACTGCTTGGCGGCGCTTGCACTCATCGACCCGCGGCATAGCTGCACTCGATGCGGCGCCCCGTTTGGAGACTTGCTGTGCACCGAGTGCTCGGTCGAGGGTACGTCTTCGGCGATGGCCGAAGCACTCGACCGGTGCCTGGCATGTGCCATTTACACGCATCCGCTGCCGTGGATCATTAAAGCGTACAAAGACGCGGGCGAGCGACGCCTGGCGCCGTATCTGGCAGAGCTGCTATACGACACTGCCTTACATGCCCAGGTCGCGGCGCCCGAACGCTACGGCGGCGTGTTGTCCGGCGCCGATGCCGTGGTGTTTGTGCCCGCGACGGCGGCGGCGTTTCGGCGACGCGGCTTCGATCATATGGAAGCCATCGCGCGCCCATTTTGCGAGCTGTCGGGTGTTCCGCTGCTCGACGCCCTCGTTAAGTACGGCCATGGCGACCAGCGTGAACTCGGCCGTGAAGAACGCCGTGAACGCGCCCGAGGCATGTACGAGACCGTTGAGGACGTGCGGGGCCGCCGCCTGCTGCTTATCGACGACGTTATCACCACGGGCGCGACCATGGCAGCAGCCTCGGCGGAGCTCAAGCGTGCCGGCGCTGCGGCAGTCGATGGCCTTGCTATCGCACGTGTTTGGTAGGGGTGGTTTTGTGGCAGTGAAGATTGAGCGGCGCAACGAGCCGACAGGCGAACAGCTAGCGGCTTCCGTAATCCTAACAGGCGCTTCAGCGCTGCGCATGATGCGCGCCGAGCGCCGGCAGATGGGCTATATCAGCTGGAAGGACCTTAATCCCGATGAAGAGCGCCGTGTGCTGTGCACGTCGTCGCCCTCGACCGAGGATATCTATCTTCCTGACTTGGTGCGAATTGGAGCCAAAAGTGGCGAGGTGCAAGAAGATCTGTGCTTGCTGGTGGGATCTGCGGCGCAGCGCCGCCGCATGCCTGGCGTAGGCTGGTCCGTGTGTTCCGGGTTGCCCGCCGGCTCGATTCTAGAGGTGGAACCGGGGGTGTACAGCCTATCTCCCGAGGCTCTTTGTGTTGCCGTTGCGCGCGAGGTCGGCTGCATCCAGGCGTTTGCCCTGGCCCAGGAGCTGTGCTCTAAGATTTCACTGAGCGACCGCGGGAAGTATCTGCCTCCCTACACCTCGCCTGTTACGAATAAACTTGCAAAGGACAAGGACCAGCCAGCAGACGTGGGCTACTTTGAAGTCGAGCCGGTGCTGACGCCCGATCGCCTGGCAGATTACCTTGCGACATGCAAGGGAAGCACGGCCAAACAATTGCAGCGTCTGTGTCCCTACTTGTCAGAAAACCTGCTCTCGCCCATGGAGTGCATCATGCTCGCTCTGTTTTCGCTTCCGTTTTCCTATGGCGGGTTTGCCTGCGGACCTTTTAAGACCGACTACAAGATCGAGTTCGATGACCGTGCGCAGGCAATCTCGGGGATGCCTCATGCAGTTTGCGATGCGTATCAAGAGGCAGCCCGGTTTGACCTGGAATACAACGGTGAGCTAGGCCATTCGTCTCGCGGTGGGCGCATTCACGACGAAAAGCGTAATACGGGCTTTATAGCTATGGGGATCGAGGTCGCAACGGTCAATAACGAGATGCTCTGCGACATGGAGGCGATGGAGGCACTCGCATGGCGCATATACCAACGCATGGGCAAGCGGTACCAAAACCGCGTGGAGGCTCGTCGGAAGAAGCAAGACGCGCTGCTGAATACGCTCCGAGCATGTTTTGGGCTTAAGCCAGCATAGATGTTGGTTTTGAGAGGGGGTCTGTTTATAGGTGCTGTGCAAAAAGTGGCAAAAATGAGTACTGATACAAAATTAGTAACAGCAAAATCTGATATTTGCGGATCGAGAAACGGTAAAAATCGCGAAGATAATGGTGGCGCGCGCAGACGTGGTGTAAGAGCGTCCCGAGGTCCGTCGCTGCAAGTCC
>URBS01000015.1 GCA_900546085.1 uncultured Collinsella sp. | reverse complement strand
CGGAAATTCAAACGCTCTTGAACAACCCAATGGCCAGCCCTTATACGCTGGGTTTGGCGGCGGCGGCGGGCTTGGGCGCGGGGGCGACGTTCGCGGCGGCCTCCTCGGCCTTCGCACGCTCGGCACGCAGGGCGGCCAGCTCCTCACGCTCGCGGCGTGCCTCTTCCTGGGCCTCGCGACGAGCTTTCTCGGCGCGGAGCTCTTCCAACTCGGCGCGTTCCTCGGCAGACAGTGGTTGGGACTCAAGCTTGGCCATGGTACAGCCCTTTCTTTTAAAAAAAACCGCCGACACAATGTCAGCGGCTTATCAAATCCAAGGGTGGAGACGAAGGGAGTCGAACCCTCGGCCTCTGCCATGCGACGGCAGCGCTCTCCCAACTGAGCTACGTCCCCAAGACAAGTTGATATTTTACCTACGGCTCGCCAACTGTCAACGCCCAATACCCAGTCTTTTTGGGACGCGGCTATTTTGACAACTTTTCGAGCAGGCGATCCTCTCGATGATTTTTTAATCCCCGTCCCAGAAAAATCATCGGCGAGCGCACTACTTTGCGCTGGTGAGGACGCCGGTGGTGTCGAACGCCGGGGTGAAGCTCTCGTCTACCGCTCCACCTTCTTGCCAAAACATCGTCGTAAAGCCCAGGTCGTCGGCATGGTCGAGCACCTGCTCGTACTCCTCGCGCGTCACGGCGCGCGCCAGGTCGCCGCCTTGTTCGCGCATGAGGGCATTGGGCGTGTACTGGTTCATGACCGAGATCGGCACGTCGCCCATCGTCTGCCACACCAGGTCCAACACGCGGCACGAATCGTCCGCATGCCCCGGCAGCACCAGATGACGCACGATTATGCCGCGCTTCATGAGCCCGTCCCCGTCTACCAGCTCTCCCCCGCGGCGCTCAATTTCGCGCGCCATCTGGGCCAGACCCGACACAGCCACGCGCGGGTAGTCCTTAATATGAGAGAGTGACTGCGCAAGCGCCGCATTGGCATACTTAAAGTCGGTAAGCCACACGTCGACCAAATCGCCGAGCGCCGCCACGGCACTCGCACGCTCATAACCGCTCGTGTTGTAGACGATTGGAATGACCAGTCCGCGCTCCCGAGCTGCGGCAATCGCGGCCGGCAGCAGGTGAGCATAATGCGTCGCCGTCACCAGATTGATGTTATTGGCACCTTGGTCCTGCAGCTCCAGCATAATCTCGACCAGGCGCTCGGGCGAAATCTCAAGCCCAAAATTGCCCGTCGAGATCTCGTGGTTCTGGCAATAGATACATTTGAGCGAACAGCCGCTAAAGAAAATCGTACCCGAGCCGGCCTCGCCCGAAATGGGCGGCTCCTCCCACATATGGAGCGCCGCGCGGGCCACCTTGAGCGTGTCATCGGCACCGCATACGCCGTGCGCACCCTCGTCGCGCACCGCACCGCAACGGCGCGGACACAAATGGCAGGCGGGCGAAAAAAGTTCGGTCAACGGCGTCGACATAAAAACATGCTCCAAAACAACGATTCAGCAGCTCAAACGTAAAGGGACCAACCGCACAGACGGCTCGAGCCCAAGGCGCCGTAATCGTCCGACACGATTTTTGTAATGTCAAGACTGGAATCGATAAAGTGCCGCTTTATGATGTAGGTATTCCGCCCCCCGCGGAGCAACTGGGTGAACCGTCGCGTTTATTTAGGGAGCCCACACAGTCGTACCTAGTACAGGTATCCTTCGTTGTTAAGGACGCTGGAACAGTCGATGAGGGCACCCACCTGTTTTAGGTGGGTTCATTTTCGTAACGTGGGGGGTGGTTTTTATTTGCCGAAAACCACCATTACAGCCCATATGGATCCCCGCCGGTATCCCGACAATCCATCGACAACATCCCAATATCTGGTAAGCGCGTGATTATCGCTGCGTGCAATTCCATGCACCCCCCTTGGTCGAGTATCATGGTTCGGCTATGCCCTTTGCGCTTAGCAACCTTTGACCTTTTCCTTCGACGCTTGGCGGTTTTTAGATTCATGGCTTCATCCCCGAGCTACATACCGTATCTATGCGTGGCAGCGGCGGCCTTTATCACGACCTTCCTCACGGTGCCCCTGGTCAAGCGCTTGGCAATTAAGCTCGACGCCGTCGACTATCCTTCTAAGCGCCGCATTAACACCAAGCCCATCCCGCGTTTGGGCGGAACGGCGGTGTTTTTGGGCCTGGTCGTTGCCTGTATTGTGCAAATCCTAGGCACCTGGTACCTGGGTTGGCCGCCCGTTTTGGTGCCCCACCCCCGTCTGCACATCAGCTACCCCATACTTGCGCTTTCTTTTACCGTCATCTTTGCGACCGGCGCTATCGACGACGTCTTCCAGCTCAAGCCCAAGCAAAAGCTAGCCGGACAGGTCCTCGCCGCGCTTATCGCCTGTATCGGCGGCCTGCGGATCGGCGTCATCGTCAACCCGTTTGCCCCCGGCGAAATCATGCTCGGATGGCTCGCCTACCCCATCACCGTGATCTATCTGGTGGCATTCACCAACATCATTAACCTCATCGACGGCCTCGACGGCTTGGCCACGGGCATCTGCGGCATCGCGTCGTTCACCATGTTTTCGATGGCCGTTCTCTCGGGCCGCATCGACGCCGCCGCGCTCTCCATTGCGCTCTTTGGCGCCTGTCTGGCCTTTTTGCGCTACAACTTCAACCCCGCAAGCATCTTCTTGGGCGACTCGGGGTCGCTGCTTCTGGGCTTTGCGCTGGGCTCCATCTCGCTGCTCAACGTGAGCCGCACCGCCGCGCTCACCTCGCTCATCATCCCGCTCATCGTGGCCGGCGTGCCCATCATCGATACGTTTAGCGCCATCGTGCGCCGCAAGCGCGCCCACATTAGCATTGGGCAGGCCGACAAGGGCCACATCCACCACCGCCTCATTCAAGAGGGTTACAACCAAAAGCAGGCCGTACTACTCATCTATGCCTGGTGCATCATGCTTTCGGCCGGCGCCGCCGCGATTAACCAGGTCGAAGTGCCCATGCGTGTGCTCATCTTTACCGTGCTCGCCATTGGCTCGGCGGCCTTTGCCAAGCACCTGCACCTGTTTGAACCCGTGCTACGCCACCATTACAACAAGCGCACGCATGAGGACGAGCTCGTCACCCCCGACGACCCCGCCTTTAAGCAGGAGGAGCAGGCAGCCGAGGAGCGCAAAGAAGAGCGCCACCACAAGCTCTAGGGCAAGCTGCCGAGGATGTGCCAAGGCACCGTTAGCCAAGCGCGGCCGCGCCGCACCCATCGCACATGCCGCACCACGCGCGTCCCTCTCCCGCCCCTCGCCTACTTACGCACCGCCTCTCTAATAAACACGCTATCATCTTGACCCATGAACATACGTTAGGAGCAATCATGCCAAACGAGAACAGCTACGAAGTCGCGCTGCAAAAGAGCAACGCCATTCGCGAGGGCCTGGCCAAGACGCCCGAGAAGTTCACCATGCTCACCGGCGACCGCCCCACCGGCCGTCTGCACCTGGGCCACTACTTCGGTACCCTCAAGGGCCGCGTGGAGCTACAGAACATGGGTGCAAAGACCAACGTGCTCATCGCCGACTATCAGGTCATCACCGACCGCGACACCACCGAGCACATCCAGGACAACGTGTACAACATGGTCATGGACTACCTGGCCTGCGGGATCGACCCGAAAAAGACCATCATCTTCACCCATTCGGCCATCCCCGCGCTCAACCAGCTCATGCTGCCGTTCCTGTCGCTGGTCTCCGAGGCCGAGCTGGCGCGCAACCCCACCGTCAAGGCCGAGATGGAGGCCTCGGGCCACGAGCTCACCGGCCTTCTGCTCACCTACCCGGTGCATCAGGCCTGCGACATCCTGTTCTGCAAGGGCAACGTCGTGCCCGTCGGCCGCGACCAGCTGCCGCACATCGAGCTCACCCGCACCATCGCCCGCCGCTTTAACAACCGCTACGGCAAGGTGTTCCCCGAGGTCGACGCGCTGCTGTCCGAGACCCCGCTGCTGCCGGGCCTGGACGGTCGCAAGATGAGCAAGAGCTACGGCAACGCCATCAACATCTCGATGACCGCCGAGGAAACGGCCAAACGCATCAAGAAGAGCCAGACCGACTCCGAGCGCATGATCACGTTCGATCCCGAGAACCGCCCCGGCGTGTCTGGCCTGCTTTCAACAGCCGCCATCTGCACCGGCCGTTCCGAAGTCGAGATTGCCGAGGAGATTGGCATGGGCGGCTCCGGCCAGCTCAAGAAGTACGTGACCGAGGCCGTCAACGAGTACTTCGCACCTATCCGCGAGCGTCGCCAGCGCTACGAGAACGATCTGGACTATGTGAAGGACGTCCTGCATGAGGGCAACCGTCGCGCCAATGAGATCGCCGAGCAGACCCTGGCCGAGGTTCAGGACGCCATGGGCATGGTGTACTAGACCGATTTGTTGGCTTGAGCTTTCGATTGCTTTAGGGCGGGCGCTACGGCGTCCGCCTTTTTTGGAGCCGGACCGCTTCAGCTCCATCCATCACACTCTCCCGACAAACAGGAACAGGCCCGCCGGCAGTTAGCTGCCAGCGGGCCTGTTCCCGAAGTACACCGTTGAATCGCACAGAGGGGAGGGATGCGAATCAAACTCAACAGGGCAGGCTTTTTCATCGCCTATTGCCTGCTCCGTTGCTGAAACCAATATAGTTCACCGTGGCTTACTTTCTAGCGTCAAACTACCCCAACACACCTTCTCCATAAGTTAGCCCAGGTAAACCTGCAACGGAAAGCCACCACAAAGGGGACAGGCGCCTTTGTGGTGGCTTTGACCACGGCAGAGCTGTTAGAGTCCAGCAGGCCAACGACAGGCGGCCAGATCAACATGCATGGGATCGGCAAACGTCACGCCCTCCCCCATTAAGAGCTCGCGCTGAGCATCGGGGCCGCCAAAGGCAAAGCCCTCACAGATACGGCCGTCGGCAAACACCACGCGATGACAGGGAATTTGGCCAGGGCGCGGATTACTATGAAGGGCATACCCCACGTACCGCGCACTTCGTGGACGACCGGCAAGCAGTGCCACCTGACCATACGTGGCGACCATCCCCTCGGGGATCTGCTCGACCACCTCGTACACCCGATCAAAAAAGCCCTCAGACGCCATTGCTCGCTCCCTTCCACCCGGAAAAGCATAAACCATCACAAAGGGGACAGGCACCTTTGTGATGGTTTATGGCAGGTCGGTTAGTTGGCGGGCTGGAAGAAGGCTACTGCCACGGCGCCGGGGCCAACGTGGGTTCCGATGGTGGCGCCGATGGTGTGAACGGGCAGTTCGCCCTCGGTGTGACCAGCCCACAGTGCCGCGCTGTCCTCGATATACTTCTTGAGCACCGCATCCGAAAGACCCGTATAGCCGAGCGCCAGCGGCATGGAAAAGTCGATGCCGCCCGCCTTTTCGACCTTTTGGTTCAGCAGGTTGCGGCCGTTCTTGGAACCGCGCGCCTTGCCCAGCTGCACGATCAGACCGTCCTCGACAGCCACCACGGGCTTCACGTTGAGCAGCGTGCCCACGGCGCCGGCCGCAGCAGACAGACGACCGCCGCGCACCAGGTACTCCAGCGTCTCGAGCAGGCCGATAACCACCACACGGTCGCGCACGGCCTCGACAGCCGCCGCGATCTGAGATGCACTGCGGCCCTCGTCCACCAAGCGCAGCGCATACTCGACCAGGACGCGCTCGCCCAGGGTGACGTTGTTGCTGTCTACCACGAACACGTCGCCACCTGGCGCCTCGGCAAGTGCGGTACGGGCACTCTGATTGGTGCCTGATAGCTTATCGCCCACGGTAATAATCACAGCCTCATCGCCGGCTTCACGAACCTTGGCAATCGCCTGCGAGAACGCGTACGGGTTGACCTGGCCAGTCTTGGGCAGCTCATCGCGCTCCACGAGCATCTCGTAAAAGCGCTGGTGATCGATGTCGATGCCATCCATGTACACATCGGTGCCAAAGGTGACGGACAGCGGCAAAACGGCCAGCGCCGGATGCTCCGACGGCGACATATCGCTTGCGGAATCGGTAATAATACGGACGGACATAACGAATCCTTTCTTGCGCAGGTCCCGCGCAGGGAATTTTGACATCAATGCCCCGGCACGGTATACGCGCCCAAACGGGACGATGCAGTTGTTAATGGGAAGCAAATGCCTAGGCGGCCCTACAATTCGCGCAAGGTGTTGAGAATCGTACGCAGCGACGCATACATCTGCTCACGCTGCTCCACGCCCATGGCCTTGCCGGTGGTGTCGAGCACTTCGCGAATAATGCGATCGGCCTCGTTCATGCTCTCGCCGCCCAACGTGGTCAGGCGAACCGGGGCGCGATACTTAACGGCGGCATCGCCCGAATCGTCAACTTCGACGTAGCCGCCCTCCTCCAGATGCGCCAGCGTGCGCGAGACGGCAGCGCGGGTCACGCCAGCCATACGGGCGAGGTCGGCGCCAGTCAGGCCGTCCTTGCTGCGCTCAAGATAGTACAGGCACATGATGTCGGAGCCCTTAAGGCCCAGCCTTGCGCCCTCAGATGTCTTAATGCGCTGGATCTCCTTGTAGAGTCCGCTGATCAGTCCGACAAAGTCCTCGAAACGTGTCTCGTCGCTCTGCTGCATGGGAGACGACCGCCTTTCGCTTGCATAATGCTAACGGGTAAACATCTTAACCGTACCCAGCGACTGCCGCCTCCACGCAACCCATTTGTTAACCCATCAACATAAAAACCACCACAAAGGGGACAGGCACCTTTGTGGTAGTTTTGGGCATCAATAGGTTCTAGGCGCCGCTACAGCTCCACGCAGGGATTGTCGCGGGTCACAAGCGTCTTAACGACAACCGTCGCTCCCAGATAGCGCTCGAGCAGCTCGGCCAAGCGATCGATGGCGGCCTGGCAATCCCCCATGCGTTCGGGCTCTACGCACTCAATCGCCAGGAATGCGTCGGCCGAATCGTCGGACAGAGCCGTTCGAACGCCATCGCGCCAGTTCCAGCAGCGGCACACGGCGCCTGCATCGTCAATGTAGGCGAGCTCGCCGGGCAGCGTCGGGTCATCTGCTTCCTCGCCAAGAGGCAAGAACGCATCGTCACCATCAGTGACCGCCAGGCGCAGATCGCCCTCAATCGCATGCAAATCCTCGCCTCCCACGGGCAACGCGTAGGTCAACGACACCGTGTTGTAAATATCCACCGCGGGCGTAATGTGGCCCACCGGCTTACCCTTGAGCACACGCTTGAGCAAGTTCTCGATCGAGCAGCGGGCGCCCTTTTTAGTCTTGAACAGGCGATAGGCCTCGCGCCATGCCTTGACCGGAGCGTTCTCACTGATAGTGTCGCTGGTCAGATGACGCTCCGCATCGATGTTGGCGCGGTCAAGCAGCGCGGCGATTGTATCCACGTCCTCCTGGGGAATCTGAGCCGCGGGCTTCATGCCCTTTACGACCACGACGCCGACCGCCGCCTGTGGAAACAGCTCCCAAAACGAATTCTCGGCAACAAAGCCCTTCATACGCTCTCCCTTCATTGTGCGCGCCCGAGCGAGGGCGTCTAAACAAAAAGCGCTCTCACGGCGGCCACCTTCAAAGTCCTACGGTGCCGCCACAAGAGCGCTTACGCTGCCCCCATCCGGAGAAGGGGACGATATGTCAGGCATATTGTAACCCGAGTCATCCACGCGAGCAAAACCACCACAAAGGTGCCTGTCCCTTTGTGGTGGATATGGACTCACGGCGACGCTAGTGGCGGAGCCCCAGCAGCCCATGGCCGCGATGACGGGCCTCGACGGACACTTGGGCGTGCGGGCCGGCGGCCTTGACGGACTCGGGCAGGTGCGAGTACTTCTTCTCGAAGTTCTCCTCGAACATCACCGCCAGGTTGTGCGCTGCCTCGTCGTAGCGCGCGGTGCTCTGCCAGTACTGGCGAGGCACCAGGATGCCGTCGGGCACGCCGTGGCACGTGGTGGGAATGTCGACGTTAAAGATATCGTCGTGCACGAACTCGCTGTCCTCGATGGTACCGTCGAGGGCGCGGGCCACCAGGGCGCGCGTGTAGGCAAGCTCGATACGATGGCCCACGCCGTAGCCGCCGCCGATCCAGCCGGTATTGACCAGGTACACGCGCGTGCGGCCGTCGGCAATGCGCTCGCCGAGCATCTTGGCGTAGACCATAGGGTCGAGCGGCATAAACGGCTCGCCAAACAGCGAGGAGAACGTGGGCGTGGGCTCGGTGACGCCGACCTCGGTGCCGGGGATCTTGGCGGTGAAGCCCGTCACAAAGTGGTACATGGCGGCATCGGCCGTCAGGCGTGAGATGGGCGGCAACACACCAAAGGCGTCGCAGGTCAAAAACAGCACGACGCTCGGAGTGGTGCCCATGCCCTTGGTCCACGCGTTGGGGATATGCTCGACGGGATAGGCCACGCGCGTGTTATGCGTGATCGAGACGTCATCGTAGTTGGGCTTGCGATTCTCGTCGAGCACCACGTTTTCGCAAATGGCGCCAAAACGGACGGCGTTGAAGATCTCAGGCTCGTGGAACGCGTCCAGGCCCTCGCACTTGGCGTAGCAGCCGCCCTCGACGTTAAAGATGCCCATATCGGACCAACCGTGCTCGTCGTCGCCGATCAGCAGGCGCGTGGGGTTGGCCGAAAGCGTAGTCTTGCCGGTACCGGACAGGCCAAAGAACACGGCGGTCTCGTGCGTGACGGGGTCCATGCTGGCCGAGCAGTGCATGGGCAGCACGTCGTCCTCGACGGGCAGCAGATAGTTCATAACGCTAAAGATCGACTTTTTAATCTCGCCGGAGTAGCCGGTGCCGGCGACCAGAATCACGCGTTCCTGGAAATTGATGACCACGGCGGCGCTGGAGTTGAGGCCCTTGATGGCAGGGTCGCACTGGTAACCGGGCGCTGCGAGCACGCAGAAGTCGGGCTCGCCGGTGCGCGCGATTTCGCGGGCGAGCGGGCGGGCGAGCATCTGCTTAATAAAGAGTGCCTGGCTGGCACGCTCGCAGGCAACGAGCAGGCGACGCGTGTGGTTGCGGTCGGCGCCCGCCATGCCGCGGGTGACGAACACGTCGCGCTCGTTGAGATAGTCGACGATGCCGGCCTTGATGGCCTCATAGCTCTCGACGGACAGCGGGCGGTTGACGGCGCCCCAGGCAATTTTGTCGTGGACATCGGGGGTGTCGACGATAAAGCGGTCATTGGGGGAACGGCCGGTACGCTCCCCCGTCTCGATCACCAGCGCGCCGTTGGATGCCATGCGGCCTTCTTCGCGGCGGATAGCGTGCTCGACGAGCTCCGCGGCGGGTAGATCGACCAGCAGACGGGGCTGATTCTCGGCGGGATCTTCGACCAGCGTAATACCAAAGTTGGACAAAACATCTGCAGGGGTAACACCAGGCATGGGGCCTCCTTTAAAAACGCGACACGTGGACGCGACGCGCACTTTACTCACGTAAAGCTCGTTGTACCCGATATGCAAAAACGTTTTTGCGGCAACGGCGAAGCGCCCGCCCAACGGTCAAAAATCGCACGCAAGCGGCCTAGTCATTGGAGACGTTCTTGAACAGGCAACATTCAAGGAGTGTCCCCGAATGCCGGCACTTAGGGACGTTCCCAAAGTGCCGGCACATAAGGAACGTCCCTAAGTGCCGACTATAGTGGCAGGCCTTGTCCGAGCATGGCGATGGCGCTCATGAGGACCAGCATGCCGGCGGCGTAGGGCAGCACGGCGCTCAGGAGTTCGGCGTCCTTGCCGCGCACGCGTACGGCGGCAAGACCAATGGCGAGCGTCTGCGGCGAAATCATCTTACCGGCAGCAACGCCAAGCGCATTCAGCGCGACCATCCAGTAGTCGCTCACACCCAGCGCTGTAGCAGCCTGGCTCTGGATGGGGCCAAACAGCATGCCTGAGGACGTGCCCGAACCGGTCACGAACGCACCGACGGCGCCGATCCACGGAGCCAGAATCGGGTACAGGCCGCCAGCGACCGCAATGCAAAACGCGCTGATCGAAGAAATCATGCCCGCATAGCCCATCACCTTGGCGCAACCCAGCACCGAAAGCATGGTAATGACTGTCGGCATCATCTGCTTGACGGTCGCGGCCAGCACCTCACCCATCAAGCGCGGCGAAGCGCCCTGAATGGCACCGCCGACAAACGCAGCCAGGAAAATCCAAACACCCGGCGTGTTGATCCACGAAAACGTAAGCGTGCCGGGGTTCTCGCCGCAATACACCTGCACGTGACTCGCAAACGGCGCGAGCGCGGCGTGCACGACGGGCACCAGGTTGGAGGTACCCAACAGCAGCACAAAAATCAGGATGAAGCACGACCAGGCAGAAAGCGCCGACTTAGCGGTGAGCTGTTCGCCGGCCTCGATATTCATGTGAAAGCGTGCGTCCAGATGCCCCGACTTCTCGGCACGCATAGCAAGCGCAGCTGTCAGCCCGAGCGAAACGATAGAACCGACGACGACGGCAAGCTCGGGACCCACAAACCTAGCAACGACCAGAGCCGCACCGGCAAAGGACACGCCGGAGAGCACGGCGATGCCCGCCGCGCCACGTAGGCGCTCGGCAACGCCTGCAACGTTGCCCTGGTCCTCGGCAACACGACCAGCAACCAGTACGATAAACAGCGGCATCATCACAAAGAAAGGCGCCAACTGCACCAGCTGAACGGTCGCCAGGTGCAGGGAATCCAGACCCACCAAGTCGGCAACGGACACCGTGGGGATGCCGATGGAGCCGTAGGGTGTGGGTACGCCGTTGGCCAGCAGGCAGATGAGCACGGCGGGCACGGCCTCAAAACCCAGGCCCGCGAGCATGCCGGCAGGAATGGCGACGGCAGTGCCAAAACCGGCCATGCCCTCCATAAAACCACCGAAGCACCAGGCCACGAGCAGCGCCAGCAGACGGCGGTCGCTGCTGATGGAGGTGATCATGCTGCCGATCACGTCCATGGCGCCCGTGCGAACGCACAGGTTATACGTGAATACCGCGGCGATGATCACCAGGACGATGGGCCACAGAGCCATCAAAAAGCCTTCAAGCGAGGCGGTCGCGATCTGCGCTGCCGGCAGGTGCCACCATGCGAAGGCAAGCACGCACGAAAGGACAAACGATCCGATAGCGGCCTTCCAAGCTGGCCATTTAAAGCACAGCAGCATCACGACCAGCCAAATAATCGGCACAAGAGCCAGTAAGAATGCGGCGACGTCCATAGGTAGAAGCTCCTTGGTGCCGCGTGGGCGGCATCGGGGGGGGGTGTCACAAAACTTCAACAGGATACCGCACACTTACCGACAAATTACAGCCGCCTGCCGAAAATATTGAACAATCCGTTCAAAAACACGAGCGAACACCGTCGCGTCTATACTAGAGCGCAGCAATAGAAAGGACCCCGCTTTGAGCATCACGCCCCTCGATAGCATTCGCCGCGCTATCGCCCGCCGCAATGGCGTCGCCGACCCCGCCGTAGCGGGCAGCGGCACCGCAAGGGCCCAGGGCGGACGCATCGAGAATGGCCTGTTCCCCGCCTCCCACACGGCCGAAGAGCTCGCGCGCATCCAGGAGCTGAGCCAGCGCAACGCCGGCGGCCCCGACAGCAGCCAGGCCACGCGCCGTCGCCGGCGCGAACGCGATCGGGAGCCCGGCCCCGTCCGCCGCATGGTCAACGCTTGGTGGAACCGTCTGCTCGGTGCCGTCTACGGCGGCGGCTTCTCCATGCAGGAAGCGGAATACGAGGAGCACGCCACCAGTCGCGACTATCTTTGGAACACCCTCGGCACCGCCGTGTGGGGCTTGGCATTTCCGCTGCTCACCATCGTGTCTACGCAGCTCGTGGGCGCCGAAGAAGCAGGCAAATTCTCCATCGCCTTTGTCACCGGCACGCTCATCATGATCGCGTGCAACTACGGCGTGCGCAATTTCCAGGTCTCGGACATCGACGAAAAGACGTCCTTTGCCTCCTACCAGCTCAACCGCTGGCTTTGTGGAGCGCTCGCGCTGGCATGCGGCCTGGTATACAGCAGCGCCCGCGGCTACGATGCGCAGATGGCCACGATCGGCCTGGGCGTCTACCTCTATAAGGTGATCGACGGCATCGCCGACGTGTACGAGGGCCGCCTGCAGCAGGCCGACAAGCTCTATTTGGCAGGCATGAGCCAAACGCTGCGTTCCGCCGGCGTCATCGCGGTCTTTAGCGTGGCACTGTTCCTCACGCGCAGCATGCCCATCGCGGCCATGGCCATGGGCATCGCCGCGATTGCCTCGCTCGTACTGGTCACCGCCCCGCTCACCCTGCTCGAAACCGAAAAATCACGCCGCGTGAGCCTTCGCGAGGTCGGCCACCTGTTTGTCCAGTGCGCTCCACTCTTTGGTGCACTGTTCTTGTTCAACCTTATCGAGAGCATGCCCAAGTTTGTGATGGAAGGCACGCTGGCATACAAATATCAGCTGTACTTTAATGCCCTGTTCTTTCCGGCGCAGGCTATTTTGCTGAGCATTGGATTTATCTATAAACCGCAGCTCCTGCGCTTGTCGAGCATTTGGGCTAATCCTCGCAAGCGTCGTCGCTTTGACCTGATTATTGTTGCCGTTATGGCGCTGATCGTGGTCATCACCGGCGTGTGCGCCGCATTTATGGCAGGTCCCGGTATTCCCCTCATGAGCTTTATGTACGGCCTCAGCTTTGAACGCTACCGTACGCTGGCGCTGCTGATGGTCGTCGCCGGCGGCGTAACCGCGGCCATCGATTTTATCTACGCCATTATCACGGTGCTGCGCCACGCTGGAGACGTCACCAAGATCTACCTGATCTGCTTCGCCGTAAGCGTGGTGCTGCCGGTGATCCTGATTAAGCTGCTGGGTCTGATGGGCGCCGTGGTGAGCTACCTAGCCATCATGGCCCTACTCCTGGTGCTGCTGATAATCGAGTACGCCCACATCCGCCAGCGCATCGAGCGCGACCGCAACCCCTACGGCGCCTAATTAGCTGCCCCGGTCACCGGAATTTGCGATGGAATCACCCCGGCTGGAGCCTCGTTGAAGACAATATGCATCACGTAAAACTAAGTGAGTAGATTTTTACCGAATCCCTGACCACACCGACAGAGCACAAGTCTGTGACCTGCGGTTTTATTGAGGCAAATATGTTGGGTGCTCGGCATTTCCAAAAAAGTCTACTCACTTAGCCAGCGGGCAGCCAAATGATTATTTAATCCCCGTCCCAGAGAAATCAATTAGCGGGCAGAAGGGCAAAAGTAGTCAAAACCCTTCCCAAATTAGCTACCCCTTGCACCCGTTATTCGCCCGGGTTGATGTTCGCGTAGAACTCCGCCCCATCATCGAGCCGCAGGATGCCCACGCGACCGAACTCGGAGCCGGTGGCGGCAGCGCAGTCGATGTCGATGCGATCGGGCACACCGGCGGCATCCTCGCCGCCCAGGCGCACGATCTGCCCGCGGCCCGACTCCTCATCGAGCCCCGCAAGACCACCGACCTCGCAATAACGCCCGAGCGACACCGTTGGCGTGTGACCGCTCACCACGACCGGACCCTTGCCCTCGGCAGAAAGCAGCCCGGTCGGCGCATCCCAATAGCCGTGACGAATCCACAGCAGGTCATCGGCCGACTGCACCGCGAGCATCTGCTGCAGCAGCTCGCGATCGGCACCCACCGCTCCAACGCCATCGGCACAATCGACGCCATGCTCAAGCAAAAACGCGCGCGCCGCCTTCATCTCGATTCCAGCATGTACCAGCAGATACGGGCGCTCCTCGGTCTCGGCCACCGCGTAGAGCGGCAGCGCGGCCATCCATCGCACGAGCTCCTCGTATGCGTCAAATTCCATGTCGTTGAGCTGCTCGCGCGTCGTCCAGCCACCGTTGATATCCCAGGTCTCGGCATCGAGCGGATCCTGGCCAATGATGGCATCGAGCATGATCTGCTCGTGATTGCCCTTGAGCACGCGGGCGTTGGGCAGCGAGCGCACGAGCTTAATAACGCCGACCGGATCGGGCCCGCGATCGATCATGTCGCCCAGCACGTACAGCGTGTCGTCGGACGCCAGCGAAATCTTAGACAGGGCCTCGTCAAGCGCACGCACGTGCCCGTGAGCATCAGATGTCACATAGATCGCCATGGTACGCCTCTCCTTGCATTGCGGCCAAAGCCCGGCGCCGCAACTAAAACTTCAAGTTGAACTTAAACGTTACCCATTGTACTCCGTTGCAATAAAGCTGGAAAGGGTTTCCGAGCAGAGGCAAAGACGGCAGCCGTCTATGACGATATCGCGCACGCCCGCAATCCGCCCTCATAAACCCACCACCTTTGGGTACAAATAACCGCAGACAACTGACCGTGCCACGCCAACCACCCAGGAGCGGACACCATCCATGAACCAGATACTTCTCTTTATCGGCCTCGTCATTATTCTGTGTCTGACCATCAAACCCGTCGGCAAAAAGCTCCCCTTCCCCACCCTGCTCATCTTTATCGCACTCGGCATGCTGCTGGGTGTCAACGGCCCGGCGCACATCGACTTTAGCGACTATGCGCTCACCGAAACCGTCTGCAGCACGGCGCTGCTGTTTATCATGTTCTACGGCGGCTTTAACACCAACATCGACCGTGCCAAACCTGTCGCCGCGCCTGCGGTGCTGCTGAGCACGCTCGGTGTCGTCATCACTGCTAGCATTACGGGTGCGTTTGCGCACTTTGTACTGGGCTTCGACTGGATCGGCGGCCTGCTGCTGGGCTCAGTCGTGGCGTCGACCGATGCGGCGAGCGTCTTTAGCGTGCTGCGCGAGCACAACCTGTCGCTGCGCGGCGGCACCGACTCGCTACTCGAGGTCGAATCGGGCTCAAACGACCCCGTCGCCTACATGCTCACCGCGGTGCTCGCGACCCTCGCGGCCGGCGGCAACATCGACATCCCCATGCTGCTGGCCAAGCAAATCATCCTAGGGGTAGGCCTGGGCCTTGTCATCGGCTGGGCATCGGGCCGCCTGATTGAGCGCGCACATGCAACAGCCGAGGGTGCGCAGACCATCTTTTTATTCGCCGTGGCGATCGTGGCCTACGCGCTGCCGAGCTATCTGGGCGGCAACGGCTTTTTGGCCGTGTACCTGGCCGGCATTGTGCTGGGCGCGAGCGACATCACCGGCAAGGTCGAGCTGGCGCACTTCTTCGACACCCTCACCGAGATGGCCGAAATGACGATCTTCTTCTTGCTCGGCCTGCTCGTGACGCCCGCCCGCCTGCCGCAAATGCTGCTACCGGGCCTGGCGCTCATGGCGTTTATGCTCTTTGTGAGCCGCCCCATCGCCGTCGGCCTGCTGCTAGCGCCCTTTAAGACGAACCCCCGCCAGGTCGCGCTCGTAAGCTGGGCGGGCCTGCGCGGCGCGGCTTCGGTCGTGTTTAGCCTCTTTGCCGTGGTGGCCGGTGTCCCCGGCGGTCACGATCTGTTTGACCTGGTGTTTGTGATTGCTGTGTCGAGCATTGTGGTGCAGGGCTCGCTGCTGCCGGCGGTGGCGAAGAAACTCGATATGATCGATGCAGAAGGCGACGTGCGCCGCACGTTTAACGACTACCGCGACGAGGACGGTATGTCGTTCGTCAAGCTCAAGGTGGGCGCGGGCCATCCGTTTGCCGGGCGCTCGCTTGCCGATATTGGCAGCGTCACGGACATGCTGGTGGTCCTGGTGCTGCGCGACGGTGCGCACCCGGTGCTGCCCAACGGCGATACCGTGATTGAGGAAGGTGATCTGCTGGTTATGGCCGCTCCAACGTTTGAGGAGCGTGCCGAGGTTACGCTGCGCGAGGTCACCGTGACGCCCCACGGCCGCTTAGCTGGACAGCGCCTGCGCGACGTGCCGCAGGGCAAGCACCCCTTTATCGTCGTGATGCTCAAGCGCGACGGCCAAACGATCATCCCCGACGGCAACACCCTCATATACGCCGGCGACGAAGCCGTCATCGCCACGCTGGCGTCGTAGCGGGCGGGGGGTAGCTAATTTGGGACGGCCTTCTTTCTAACTTCTTTTAGTAAGCCTTTTTTAAACGCAGTACTACCACCAAAAAACTTCTGGTCAGTATTAGTCTGCTTATTTGCCTGATATTTCAGACTCGTGAACTCAATGGTACAGACATAGTCCGCGGCCTGAGCCAAATAGTAATCCGATGAAGTTGTCGGCTTATAGATAACTGCATTTTTAGCCAAAGCGTAATCGATTGCCTTGTGAAGCGCACTCGAAACCGAACCCTGTCCTCCGTCGTAGTAAATCTTTACAGCATCAAACTGCTGAAACCAACTCAAATTGTCGAATATGAAATCGATGATCTCACGCCGCATCGCATCAGCAATCTGTTTAAGAGTTCGGTACCGATGCGTCTTGAATACAAACACCCTGTACGAGATGGGCAAATGTCGAAACATAACTCGAAATAGTGAGAACAGCCTTTTTCTCTCACTGATGCCCAAGTCCTTGAACTGATCTTTTCCATTCATGAGAGGAGCAGCATGGCCCGGAAGAAGCGGCAATCCGCTTTCGGCTACCGCCCTTTCATATTTCTCTATTCCCTCAGCGATGGGAGTATCTTGTTCATGAAAAACAAAGGCCACAAGATAGTATCTTTCACGAAGATCATCGCTTCCAGATTCATCAATAAAGATACTCAGCTCTCGCATGGGCAATCCTTAATAAAAAAGCCGGGGAAAACGTCCCCGGCACTTGGAAGCCCTCTCTTAAGAGATGACCACCTAATTTATACCATGAAGTTGGACGTATGTTCAAGCATGAGTATAAAATACAAACATATGTTCGTCAATAACAAAGATGGCCATCATTCAGCGTCATCGTCGACGGCAAAGTCGCGGAGGTCGAGACCCTCGCGTTCGGCTCGGGCTAGGAGCTCTTGGGGCGACTCGTCCTCGATATCCATCACGTCGAGCATGGCAGCGGGAAAGCCAACGCCTGCCGCACTCCCCGCGCGGTCGAGCAGGCCCTCGCGCAGCTGGTCAACATCGACTTCGATCTTCATGGTGCAACCTCCTATCGAGCCAAGCCCCTACTCACTAGCACCGAGCACTTCCACGGCAGCAACAAAAGCCGCAACCTGCTTGTCGTCCATCTGCGTGGCCAGGCGCCCCACGGGTTCATCGTAGGCGAACTGTACCTTATCGATAAAGCAATCCCAAGCACGCTCATCCACACGCACGGCGGCCTCGCAATACTAGCTGAGCTTTTTGAGTCCATACCAAAACGCATTCACATGGCGCGCGGGGTCCTCGTCCAGCACACCTTCGTAGCGGCGCGCATTAAACTCACGCATGCGCGCCACGGCAACCTCGAGCGAGTCGCCGTCATTCCGCCGAAGCCTCATCCACAAGCTCGGGAATCGGAACCTCACGGCAAACATCATGCCTGGTAGCGCCATCGTACTCGCCCACCAGCACGTCTTCGTCAAGCCGAGAATCGTAGTCTAAATAGCTCGAACCCCGGCATATCCCATGCGGCGAGACAGAGCCAAACGCACAGAACAACCCGCCGTCGGCAACAACACGACGGTAGGTCTCAAACGACTTCTTAACCTGAACGAGCAGCTCGGCAAGCAAACCGGCATCGCACGCCGTCTCGCACGCAACGCACGAAGGCTCGGGCAACAATACCGGCTCCACCGTGCTCCCCGCAACGCGGGCGGCGCGCTCGGCCCGATACGCCTGCGCCGCCAAGCGCGCTCGCTGCGCAGCGCCGCGCACGTTGGTAAGTTCGCGCTCCAACGCCACGTCACCAGCAACATCGCCAGCCAAATCGCCCGTAAACCCATCAGCGCGCTGCGGACCAGTCGCACTCAGCTCGGACTCAAACGTCGCTGTGATCATGCCCGCAAGGTCCGTCGCATCGGCGGCAATACGCAACTGTTCCAGCTGCGTACATAGCAGATCGGCATCCAGGGGCACGGCATCCACAACGCGCACGTCACTCAGGCGTGCCACGTCCTGCAGCACTAAAGCGCCGGCAGCATCGTACGCCGCGCGCACCCTGTCCGTCGTATTCGCACGCAGCTTTACCTCGATAAACGAAAGCGCCTGCTCCAGACGCATCAGCAGCTCGGCCTTGTCCTCCATGCGCAAAAAGGCAGCATAGCGGCGCTCCATCTGCAGCGGGCCCACAACGCCCGCCTGCTTGCGAGCGCGTGCAAGCGCAGCGCTCTCAACGCGGCGCACGTACCCGTCAACAGCCCGTACGGCAGAGTCGCGCGCAGCGTGCTCGGCAGCCTCGACGCCCTTAAGCACGCCCAGCAGCTCGCGGGAGCGCGCCTTCCGCACCAACTCCCCGCGATCGTACTGCTCAAGCGCCGTCTGACGCTTGGCCACCGACTCAAAGCCAAACAGCTCGTCGAGCAGCTCACCAACAGAACGCTCGTCCGCCATGGCAAGGCCTCCTCACGCACTACGCACCAACATGCTCGCGGGACGCCCCGCACGCCCGCACTCCTACAGATCCAGCGCCTTCTTCGCGGCGTCGACGGGATCGCCATCCATGTAGAACACCGGGCTCAAGCCCGAGATAATCTCGGACGAAACGCTCTGCAGGCCCGCGATGGCGCTCAGCGGCAATATCACGCGCTTGGCGCCGGCGTTTTTGGCCACGCGCATAATGTCCTCGAGCCCGCGGATCTCGTCCATAGAGCCCGACATGCGCAAGATTCCCGGAATCGCAAGCGCAGGCATCACCGGGCGGTTGCACGCAGCAGAGCAAAGTCCCACAAACTCGGCGAGCGAAACTTCCTCGGACAGGCCCTTGCTCTGCAGGTCGTTGTAGAACAGCAGGTAATCCTTGGAGCCAATGTGCATGCCCGGCGCCACGCGGTTCGCCAGGTTCACAAAATTGTCGAACGCGGCCTCAAGCGTATCGCGCACCGGCTTGTTAAAGGCCACGCCCTCGTACTTAAACTTGCACTCGCCGGCAACGGCCTTGTTCTCCAGCTTGTATACGGCAACCTCGCCGCCCTGCGACCTGCCCACGCCAAATACGTGGCCGGACAGCAGCGGCCCGTCGGGAATCAGCGTGTCCTCGGTCTGCTCGGGCACGCGCACCACGTGCACGTCCTGCGGGTTGTCGGCATCCATATAACCCAGGTTGACGTCGATAAACTCGACGCCCGCCATAATCTTGAGCTGCTCCTTTACACGGCGACGGCCCTCGATGGCGTAGTCCAGCAGCCAGTGCACGTCGTCCTTGTCCATAGCCTCGTCGGGGAACAGCAGCTTGGCCAGGCCGCTAAAGGTCTTGCGCACGGCGATCTCGTCACGCTTGTTAAAGTCGCTGTTAAAGCGGAAATACCGGTCGATATGGTGCGTAAAGTCCTTGCGACGCATCTCCTTGCAAAACTCCGACAGGCAGTCGGTGATCAGGCCGTAATGCCCGGTCAGCAAGCTCGAGCGCATCTTGGGAATCTCCCAGCCCGGCAGGTAATAGTGGATACGGTCGAAGAAGGCCGAGTCGTTGTTAAACTCCGGCGGGAACGGATCAAACAGGTGCGTGGTCTTAAGGACGTTTTGCACGGTGTCGTTGATGTTGCCCTCAAAGACCATGGAGGCATCGGCGTTAATCTGGTCGCGGCCGCGCGCGTAGCTGCCACTCGCCATATAGTCCTTCATGATCTGTACGGCGTTGGTGTCCTTAAAGCGCATGCCGGCGACCTCGTCGAACGTCACGCAATCCCAATGGCCCACCAAGCCCACGCGATCGGCGCGCATGGAGTTCATGCGGCCGAACAGGTTGGCCGTGGTGGTCTGCCCGCCCGAAAGCAAAATGGCGTAGGGCGAAACCTCTTTGTAGATGTGGCTCTTGCCGGTGCCGCGGGGACCAAGCTCGCACAGATTGTAGTTGCGCTCGATCAGCGGCACCATACGCTCGATAAAGTGCAGGCGCTCCTTCTCCGAAAGCTCGCTGGGCTCATAGCCAGCGGAGCGCAGCAGCATGTTGAGCCACTCGTCGCGCGAGAAATACTGGCGCTCTTCGACCATGGCATCCAGGTCCAGGTTGGGCATCTGGATGGGCGTGAGCGACGCCACACTAAACGGAGAGTCCTCGGGCCCACGCTTCTTACGCTTGGCCTTGGCGCGGCGCGGCGCGTCGTCGCCAAAGACCTCCATGCCAAACTCGTCTTCCTCATCCAAGGGGTGACGATACTCGATGCTCATGATGCACCAAATACCACCCTGCAGAATCTTGGAATAGTCGCGCACGTACTCGGCCGGCATCACAAACGGCTCAATGGTCAGGTTGGCAAACGAGGCCACGTAGATGTCTTTATACTCGTCGAGCTTGGCCGTCACCTTGTCGATGATGGTAAAACGGCCCAGCTCACGGATTTTGGACTTAATGCGCTCGGACTCATCGGGACGCACGTAGTTATCGGTGAGGATCCTGCGGATGCGATCCAGGCCCTCTGCCACGGCTTCCTCGTCATCGGTCGAGCAGTACATGCCCAGCAGGTACTCCAACACAAAGGTGGGCACGTTGGCACCGCGCTTCATAAAGGCCGTCAGGTCCTTGCGCACGATCTTGCCGCCAAAGTGCTCGAGCAGCTTACCGTCCAGTACATCCATGTCGTAACCGTCGTCCTCGGGAGCCTCGGCCGCGGCCTGGGCATAGCCATCGGTTGAGGACTCGTCCTCAGCGGGCGCCTCGGTCTCCACGGGCGCAGTGGCCTCAGCCGCCGGGGCCTCCACAGCCGCCACGCCCTCCGACGGCACATTCACATCAATCGAGGGAACTTCCCACAGATCGTCGTCATTGCTATCAAACATAGGGCACACTCCTAAAAACCAAAGTCAGCAACAGGGGCAAACGAAACAGCGATGGTGTACGTCTCGCGCCAAACGATCTTGCCCGTTTCGCGCTCGCGGCAGACCAGATAGTACGGACCCTTGGCCGAGAATTCATCCGCTGCACGCAGCGCAAACTTGGCATGCACCACGCGCTCCTGCGAGTTAGCAGAAGTCTTGTTGGCATGCGCCTTGACTGTATCGCTCACCTCGTTGCCGCTTGCGTCGGTAAACACCAGCTCATACTCGCACGGCAAGACCTTGCCTTGGGCGGGTTCTTCCTGGATCAAGTTAACCGAGAAGAGCGAGTTGGTCACTCGGCGTCCCTCACTTAGCACGCGCAGCGTCGCCACGCGCGTATCGACAAAGTCCTTGGAACCCGAGCGCGCACGCCAAAAACCGATAACGGGCACGCAGAGCTCCTGCAAGCTCATGCCGCCGTGGACGTAGTTGTTAGTGCCGCCGGGACGCTTGAAGTGCACGTTCTCGCGCGGGGCAAATCCCTCAAAACCGGCACCCAAACGTCCCATGCCAACATTAACAAACACCCCGCATGCCTCTTCCGAAAGCTTGGCCACGGCCTCGTTGGGCACCACCAGATGACGCTTGCCGTGCATGACAGGAGCGTCAAGGAAGGGAAGGTCTGGCTTGCCGAGCATCTGGCACTCGCTGAGCTCCCGACGCGTGTAGATAAAGCCGTGGTCCGCCGTTATAACAACACGCGCACCCAGGGCGTCGGTGCACACGCGACGCGCCAACGCAGCAAGTTCCTCCACGGTGTCCGCACAGGCATCGAAGACGTCATCCTGCATAGCGGCCTTCTCGCCCGTAGCATCGATCTTGTTGTGGTAGAGGTAGACAATTCTTGAGTCCTTGAGCAGCGCCTTACGCTCGGTTCCCGCCATGTTGAGGTATGCGCTCGAACGTAAAGCGCAGGCCGTGGGCTCAACGTGGGCAAGCACGGCCTCGCGCTGCGGAGTCGTCGCAGTGGGCATGCCGTCAGCCAGCACAAACGAGCCATCCGCTGCAAGCTCAAGCGCCTGATGCGGCAACAGCGCGGGCATGCCCACCTCGGTAATGGAGGGAAAGACCGCCTGCATGCTAGAGACCTTGACGTTGCCGCCGCGCTCGCGCTCGAGCAGTGCCGCAACTTCGCGGGCCACCTCATAGCGCAGCGCGTCGCTCACGATAACGACCGTCGTTTTGGCAGAGCCCACAAAGGCGGGCAGCACATGCCAGTAGAACCCATCCTGCCGTTCGGGACCCTCGATGTAGCCGCAATCGGCCCACTCCCCTTGCGCAGCGGTCGCCCAGCAGGCATTGGCGTCGGCCAAGAACCAGTTGCTGTAGAGATTCTCCGCCCAGTCCACCACAGCTCGGGCAGGCCCCTCGAGCACATCGCACTCGGCGGAGCGCGCCCGCAGATACGCGGTGCACATATGGCGATAGGCAGCGTCCATGGCATACCAATCGGACGTGTAGGCATCCCATACCTGCTGGGGTTGCGCCAGATGGAACCCGCCAGCGTGTGCCTGCCTAAATGCGCACATATCGGCCACAGTGACAAGCAGGTCAAAGTAGCTCTCAACGCGACGGTACCAGCTTAGGTCGCAACGACGCGCCGCAAAGGTGCGCGCGTCCTCAACACGGTCCGCGCCCTGGGCAAACGAGCAGAACAGCTGCGAGAGCACGGCCTCATTGACGCACGGGAACACGTCGAGCGAGGCCAGCACATCGATCGGCAGGGCCTCAAACCGTGCAAAGAGCCCACGGGCATCTTCGACCAAACGGCAAATCTCAAATAAATCCTCGCTCGATGCCTGGGCATCGGCGGCCTGATCCCACGTACGCACCGCTTCAAGGCAATAGGGGCCGTAGGCGGGAGCCACATAGCTTTCGAGTCCCTTGAGCGCCCCCTCGGGAAGCGCGGTGGATGCCGCCGTAAGGAGCACATGGGATGCAAGCATAAGCAGTGAGTCGCGCTCGTACAGCGGCCCATCAAACCCATAGCAGCGCAGCATAAAGGCAGAGAGGACGTCGCGCAAGCTGTACTTATCCACCAGCGCAGCCAGCGCCTCGGGACCCTCGTGCAGCAGTGTGGCCATGCAGCCGCGCAGCACAAACGCGGGCCGCGCGTCGCCCGGCTCCTTGCCGCCAAAAATCACCGTAAGGATTCCAAGCTCGATATCGGATGCGCCCGCGGCGTGCGGAACGCACGCGGCAAACTTAGCACAGCGGGTCTTGGCATCAAAGAAGGTCTTGTGCTCGCGCAGGCTCTCGCGCACGGCGTCGATATTCTCGATGCCCAGCTGATCGGCCAAAAGCGAAAGATAGTCAGCCTGGAACTGATCGGCATACAGCTCAACATCGGCAAGCCAATCGCCCTCAAGCCTGCCGCGCGGGCAACGGCGATACAGCAAGATATCGTTCGCAAGGTCATCGCGGTTGATGAGCTTCTTGACGGCAAACATGCGGCCCTCGCAGGCCTCAACAAACCGCACCGGACGCTCAAAGTCACCGTGAGCAGGCATTACGCCGGCATCGGCCCCCACGCCGTCGAAACCCTCGGCAGCCAATCGCTCAAACTCAGGAGCAAACTCGCCGTCCGCATCGTGCCAAACCACCACACGGCGCGGCGCGCATGCGGACAACGGCTGCAAAAACCGCAGCTTGAGCTGTTCTTCTACATCGATCTTGGGCATGAATATCCTTACCGTATCTGCAGTTACTTGATCTTCGCCAGCACATCCTGAAACTTGGCGTAGTTGACCCTGACGCCGTCATCCAGGTCGATCTTAATCATCTGGTCTGCCAAATGGTGCAACTTCTCCTCGTAGCCGATGGTCTCTTTAAGCTGGTCATTGAGCTTTTTGACACGCTTATCCAAGCGCACGCGCTCACCACGCTCAGCACTGGCAAGGGCATCGTTGGCATAGCCGATCTGCGAGCGATAGCGCTCCTGCTGCTCATGCACATAGTCGGTTCGGATGCGAGCCAACAGGTCGGGCTGATAGCGATGCATGTAAACAAGGCACTTGAAGCCGTTCTTTTTGCCGCTGTCGAACAGCCAGTAAATGGGGCGTTTCTTATAGGTCTGGCAGTGGTCCTTATAGAAGTCCTTCAAAAAGTAGGTACGGATTACCTCGCGCGAGGTACCCTTACCGCCGAGCGCCTCGGCAATAAAGGCCAGGTTCTGCTCGAGCGTCTCCTCGCCGTACACGGTGCGCACAAACTCGATAAAGTAGCGCACGATGTCGTCGTCAAAGTACTCGTCATCGGTAATGGGCAGCACGTTGTCGCTATCGGGCATAAAGGTCACATGCGTGGGATCGGGCATCTTGGCCAGATAGTCGTTGACCGTGGCACCCTGGTCGGCCAAGACCAGACCGTCCACGTCCAGCGAATAGCGGCCAAACATGCAGCCCACGGCATAGCTTATGAGCGAGGTAATCTCGTCGCGCTTGGTGCGCACGTACTTGTTGCCCTTGTAGCTCTCCGGAATCTCTTCTGCCGTATCGAAGATGCGCGCCACCGAGACGTACCTGTCCTCGACCTCGATGGGCACCTCGCCCTCCATGTTGTAGATCTTGGCAAAGATCCGGTTGAGCTCCTCCTCGTTGGCGCGAAGCTGCTCAAAGCGAGCGTTGACCTCGGCCTTGCGAGCCTCGTATTTATCTTGAAGTAAAGTGGCCATAACTACAGACCTTTCAATTTATCAATACAGTAGAAGTTAGAAAACCCGAGCCCATTCCATTAATCAATAAACACCAAGACTCGTGAGCTGAAAAACAGCGAAAGCCTTCCGATGCTCGACCGATATCTTCAGGACAAGTCTGGCTATCAATAAATCCCATAAGTGAGAGACGACAACTACAATAAAGTCAATAAAAGATGGGACAGAAAAACGAATGCCATGATTAATGACAGAACAGTCAAGCCAGTTGATATTTTCAATCGCTTCC
>URBS01000014.1 GCA_900546085.1 uncultured Collinsella sp. | reverse complement strand
CCTCTCGACCGTTTCGATATGCGGGGGCTGATTATTTTTTATGTAATGGGGGCACGGCTGCTACTTCCTTGAAGACCGTGCATCTAACTTTGGTCAGCCAAGATTACATTGCTGGGGCCGGGGCGCCTGTCTTGTTTTGAGAAGTTCGCGAAGCCCACTTCTCAAAACAAAGCAGGCGCCCCGGCCCTCGTGGAATAGATAAGGGGGAAGCATGAGCTTTACGAGTGTGGCGCTTCAGATGTTGACGGTTTCGCTGCCTATTTTGTTGGGGTGGTGTATCGCCAAGCTGGGGTTTATGAAAGCGGAGTTCGAGCGCGAGCTGTCGCATCTGCTGTTGCAAGTGGCGCTACCGTGCTTGGTGCTTTCGTCAGCGCTGGGCGATGATGTGAAGCTTCCGAGCATTGCCGAGACGTTTTCGCTCATGGGTCTGTCCTTTGTGATGTATGTGGTGGCGACCGTTATCGCGTTTGCTGTCACCGCTGCTCTTCGCGTTCCCAAAGGGACAGAATGCTCGTATCGCTTCGCCGTGCTTTTCGGTAATGCCGGGTTTATCGGTTTTCCGGTTATTTCGGCGGTGTTGGGAAAACAAGCGCTGTTGTATGCATCGATTGCGCTTATCCCCCTAAACCTTCTTATGTTTACCGTCGGTGCCATGTTATTTAGCGGAATGGATGGCGGCCTTAAAAAGCAGATGCGCAATATTGCCGCCTGCTGCAAGAGTCCTGGTCTCATTGCAAGTGCTGTTGTGCTTGGGATCGTGCTAACCGGATGGACCGATTGGGGCGTGTTGGGCGACTCGATTTCCATCGTTGGCACCATGACCACTCCAGCGGCATTGTTGCTCATGGGATCGTCTATCGCCAAGTACCGTCCGCTCGAGATGCTCACCAACTGGCGCGCCTATGTCGCCGTGGCGTTTCGCCTGGTTGTCGTGCCGGTGGCATGTCTTGCCGTCGCGCGCTTGTGGCCCGGCATGACGCCCATGTTTATCGCGACGCTTGTGCTCGAGATGGCAATGCCGGTGGGCAGCAACGGTACGCTGTACTGCCTACAATACGGCAAGGATGCACGCCCCATGATGCAGTGCACGTTTTTGTCGATCATCTGCTCCATTTTGACCATCCCACTCGTAGCCACACTGTGCGGGTAGGCATTCGGGACGGTCTCGCGCTGGGGCCTTGCCCAGCCGGGCAAGGCCCTCTCGACCGTTTCGATATGCGGGGGCTGATTCTTTTTCATGTAATGGGGACTTTGCTGATGCTGCCCCGGAGACCGCGCATCTGACTTTGGCCAGCCCGAAACACATCGCCGGGGCCGGGGAGCCTGTCTTGTTTTGAGAAGACAGGCTCCCCGGCCCTCGTCCGTATGTTCTTCCGCTGAGCGAGCGGGACCTCGGACGTTTTTTCGGATGGACTGTCGATGCCCTTCGCTGTAGAGGCGGGCCGCGGGCAATCCGTTCCAATGTTTCCAAATGAATACGCTGTGAGCCGAGAGAGACGATTTTCCCCGCAAGCACTCTAGTATGCTAAAGTACCCAGAAGACCGGCGGAGCTATGCCGGTCTTCTGCTCTATATGAAACACAGCATGAGGAGGCTCACCAGATGACGGCCACACCGTGGGGATTCCGGGACATATTGCCCGAGGAGGCTCAGGCGCGCGAGGAGATTGCGCTGACGGTGAAGGGCTGCTTCAGGGAGCATCATTACCTTCCGGTCGAAACGCCGCTGCTCGAGGACAAGGGTTCACTCGAGGAAGGCGGCCGCATCGCGGACACGCCGTTTAAGCTTTTTGACGATGATGGCCGTCTGCTGGTGGTCCGTCCCGACAACACATTGCCGATCGTGCGTCTGGTCTCGACCCGCATGCGCGCGGCCGACCTGCCCCTGCGCCTGCGCTATGAGGCGCCGGTGGTTCGCGAGTGCCAGCGCAATGCCGGTGGCTCGCGTCAGTTTACGCAGCTGGGCTTTGAGCTTATCGGTGCGGGCGATACCGCGGGCGATGTCGAGATTGTCTCGCTCGTGGCCGAGGCCGTGCGCGAGCTGGCGCTGCCCGATGCGCGCATTATCGCAGGTAGCGTGCGTCCGTTTAAGGAGCTGCTCGCGGCGTGCGAGGATCGCGAGCTGGCCGCCGAGGCCTTGCGCTGCGTGCACGCCAACGACTTTGTGGGCCTCGATGCCCACGTGGCGGCAAGCGTCGAGTCCGATGCCGTCAAGGCCGCCATTAGCGAGCTGCCGCGTCTGCACGGCGGTGCCGAGGTGCTCGACCGCGTGGACGCGCTGCTGGAGGCCGCCGGTATCGTCGCGCCGCTGACGCGCGAGCTGCGTGCCCTGGTCGAGGGCCTGGCACCCGAGGACGCCCAGGTGCTGTCGTTCGACTTCTCTATCATGAACTCTTTCGATTACTACACGGGCCTGGTCTTTAAGGCCTATGCCGGCGGCTTGCCCGATCCGGTCGGTTCGGGCGGACGCTATGACTCCATCTTTACCGGCGCATTTGGCGACGGTATCGAGGTGCCGGCGGCGGGCTTCGCCTTTTCGCTCGAGCGCCTGGAGGCCGCGCGCACCTCGGCCGAGGACGCCGCTTCCGATGGCGATCACGCCGCGGGCCGTGGCGCCGAGGGCCCGCTGCGCATCGCCGTGCCCAAGGGCTCGCTCAAGGCCGATACGCTCGACGTGCTCGAAGCCGCGGGCCTGGACGTCTCTGAGTTGCGCGATCCGGGCCGTCACCTAATCGTGCGCGGCCGCGACACGCGTGCCGGTGAGGGCGCGGTCGGAGATATCGAGTTTGTCATTGTGCGCCCCAGCGATGCGCCCGCCTTTGTGGGCTGCGGCGGTGCCGATTGCGGCATCTGCGGTTGGGACTCGCTTATCGAGGCCGACCTCAACTTGCTGCAGCTGGTCGATCTGGGCTATGGCCTGTGCACCTTTATCGAGGCGGAGCCCGCATGGCGCGCCGGTCAGGCCGAGCGCAACTACGCCCGTCGCGGTTCGCTTCGCGTGGCAACCAAGTACCCGCGCATCGCGAGTGCCTGGTATGCCGAGCGCGGCGTGAATGCCGATATCGTCTCGCTGCACGGCAACATTGAGCTGGGACCCATCGTCGGCATGACCGATCGCATCGTGGACATTACCGCCACGGGTGCCACGCTGCGCGACAACGACTTGGTCATCACCGGCCGCATCATGGACTGCACGGCCCGCTTCTTTGTCAATCCGGGTGCCGCGCGCCTGGATCCGCGCGTACGCAATCTGGCAGATCGCCTGGCCGCGGCCGTTAAGGACAAGCATTTTGAGCCCGTCGCGGGCTCGGCACAATAGCGCGAGCGCGCACGGGCGCCCCAACGTACGGGCTGCGGGCCGATTGGCGCCGCCGCCCGGCCTCTCGTTTTTCGAACACAACCTCGACCGATAGGGGATACCGATATGAAGACCATCAAGCTTGTTCCCGGTGAGCGCCTCGTTACCAACCAGCTCAACCGCAAGGGTGTGCTGCCGCAAAACATCGTCGACGCCGCCCGCGATATCGTGGCCAACGTGCGCGCCAACGGCGATGCCGCGGTGCGCGATTACTGTCAGCGTTTTGACGGTGTCGAGCTGCAGAGCTTCCGTCTGCCGCAAGAGCAGATCGATGCCGCGCTCGAAGGCCTCGACCCTGTCTTTGTCGCCGCGCTCGAGAAGGCCGCGCGTCAGATTCGTGAATTCCACCAGCGCGAGGTCGAGCAGAGCTGGTTTACCACGCGTGCGGACGGCACGATGCTCGGCGTTAAGGTGACCCCGCTCGCTGCCGCCGGCATCTATGTGCCGGGCGGCCGCGCGCAGTATCCCTCCACCGTGCTCATGAATGCCATTCCCGCCAAGGTCGCCGGCGTCAAGCGCGTAGTTATGGTGACCCCGCCGCAAAAAGACGGCCTGATCAGCCCCTACACGCTCGCCGCGGCAAAGCTCGGCGGCGTGGACGAGATCTATATGGTGGGCGGCGCCCAGGCCGTGGCCGCGCTGGCGTACGGCACCGAGACCATTCCGCGCGTCGACAAAATCACCGGCCCGGGCAACGCCTTTGTTGCCGCGGCCAAGCAGATTGTCTCGGGCGACGTGGGTATCGACATGGTCGCCGGTCCCTCCGAGGTCTGCGTGCTGGCCGATGCCTCGGCCAAACCTATGGTGGTCGCGGCCGACCTGATGGCGCAGGCCGAGCACGATCCGCTGGCAGCCTGCTATCTGGTGACCTGCGACGAGCAGTTTGCGCGCGAGGTCGAGGCCGGCATCGACATCCTGGTGGCGCAGTCCCCGCGCGCCGAGATCACGCGCGCCTCGCTCGATAACGAGGGCACCATCGTGGTTGCCGCCGACATGGCTGCCGCCATCGAGGCGGTGAACACCGTGGCGCCCGAGCACCTGGAGCTGCATTGCAAGGACGCGATGGGCCTGCTCGGCGGCATTCGCAACGCCGGCGCCATCTTTGTGGGCGCTTGGAGCTCCGAGCCGCTCGGCGATTACGTCGCCGGCCCCAACCACACGCTGCCGACCGGCGGCACGGCCATGTTCTCCAACCCGCTTTCGGTCGAAGAGTTCGTTAAGCGCTCGAGCGTCATTTGCTATACGCCCGAAGGTCTGCTCTCCGACGCTCCTGCTACGCAGCGTCTGGCCGAGGCTGAGGGCCTGTGGGCACACGCGCTTTCCGCCGCTCTGCGTCGCCGTGTGCTGGAGCGGGGCGAGGATGCCGTGAGTGCCGAGTCGCTGGCCGCGGCCGACCTGACTAAGGTTGCCTGGCCGGGCGACGCCGTGGCGACGGTCGCCGAGGGCGTGGACCTGACGGCGGCTGCGGGCGCGGATGGCGCCGGTGTGACCGGTGGGGAGGCCTAAATGGCCGAACTCACGCCGCGCATGAAGGAGCTCGTCCAGCCCTATCTGGCAGGCATCGAGCCCTACGATCCCAACTTTACGCCCACGCGCATCAACCTTTCGGCCAACGAGAACACCTACCCCGTGCCGGCCGGCGTGCGCGAGGCGGTTGATGCGGCGCTTGCCTCCACGCCGCTCAACCGCTATCCCGACCCCATGTCCAACGACCTGCGCGACGAGCTTGCCGCTTGGCATGGCGTGACGCGCGAGAATATCTGCGTGGGCAACGGCGGTGACGAGCTGCTCTATAACTGTCTGCTGGCGTTTGGCGGCGCGGGGAGGACCCTGCTCAACTGCCCGCCGTGCTTTAGCGAGTATGCGTTCTTTGCGTCTCTGTGCCAGACTGAAGTGCGCGATGTGTGGCGCGACCCGGCGACCTTTGAGCTCGACCAAGCGGCTGTGCTCGCAGCGGCGCCCGAGTGCAACCTGGCAATCGTGACCTCGCCCAATAATCCCACGGGCGATGTGGTGTCGCTCGACTTTGTCGCGGCCCTGTGCGATGCATGCCCCGGCATGGTGATGGTCGACGAGGCCTACGTTGAGTTTGCCGACGATTCGTTTGGCGCGGCAACCACGGCGCAAGGCCTTATCGCCGAGCATCCCAACCTGGTGATTCTGCACACGCTGTCCAAGGCGTTCGGCGCCGCCGGCACGCGTCTGGGCTATGTGATCGCGGCGCCCGAGGTCATCGATGTGTTCGCGGCGATTCGCCAGATCTATTCGGTCAATGTGCTGAGCCAGGCCGCAGCGCTTGCCTGCGTGCGTGCCCGCGATGCGTATGCACCCGTGGTGGCACAAGTTGCATCCGAGCGCGAGCGCGAGTTGTGCGCCCTGCGCGCAATGGCTGCCGAGGGCATGCCCGTGGAGGCATGGCCGAGCGCGGCGAATTTTGTGCTCGTGCGCACGCCGCATGCCACGCGCGTGCGCGAGCGTCTGTGCGACGAGTATTCGATTCTGGTGCGCGACTTTAGCTACGCGCCGGGGCTCGCGGACTGCCTGCGCATTACCGTGGGCACCCCGCAGGAAAACGACGAGGTGCTGGCCGCGTTTGCCGCGCTGGTGAAGGAGGAGATGTAGATGGACCGCTATGCCGAGGTAACCCGCAAGACGGGCGAGACCGACATTGTCGTAAAGCTCGACCTGGACGGAAGCGGCGTGTGCGATATCTCGACCGGCGTGCCGTTTTTCGACCACATGCTCAACGCCTTTGGCCGCCATGGTCTGTTCGATCTGACGGTGCACGCGGTGGGCGACGTGGAGGTCGATGCGCACCACACCGTCGAGGACACGGGTATTGTGCTGGGCGAGGCGTTTTGTCAGGCGCTGGGCGACAAGGCGGGCATTACGCGCTTTGCCGACGCGGCGATCGCCATGGACGAGACGCTTGTGATGGCTGCTGTTGATATTTCGGGCCGCGGGCAGGCCTACTGCGAGCTGCCCGTGCCCACCGAGCGCGTGGGCAGCTTTGATACCGAGCTGGCCATCGAGTTCTTCTACGCCTTCGCGCGCGATGCCAAGCTCACGCTGCACGTTCGCGAACTGGCGGGCGGTAACTCGCATCACATTATCGAGGCCGCCTTTAAGGCCGTGGGCCGCACGATGCGCCACGCCTGCGAGCTCGATCCCCGCGTGCAGGGCATCCCCAGCACCAAGGGCTCGCTGTAACCGCTACAAAGGTAAAACCACTACGAAGGTGCCTGTCCCCTTTGTGGTGGTTTTGGACAAGACGAGGAGGAGGGGTCGCGTGGGCGAACCGAAGATCGTGGTGGTCGACTACCACAAGGGCAACTTGTCGAGCGTCGTGCGCGGGCTTGCGCGCGCCGGTGCCGCCGCCTGTACATCGGACGACCCGGAGCAAATCCGCCGCGCCGACGGCCTGGTCATCCCGGGTGTGGGCGCGTTCTATGACGCGATCGCCTTTATGCGCCAGAGCGGCGAGGCGGACGCGGTGCTCGGTGCCGTTGTCGCCGGAACTCCGCTGCTCGGCATCTGCCTGGGCCTTCAGCTGTTTTTTGAGCGCGGCAACGAGGGCGTGCCTGCGAACGAGGACGCGGACGCGGACGACGATGCCTCCGAGCAGGCCGGTGGTCCCTGGGTCGATGGCCTGGGCATCATGCGTGGCTCGTGCACGCACCTGGAGTCGAGCTGTCTGAAGGTCCCGCACGTGGGCTGGGACCAGGTGCGCATGACGCCCGCCGGTGCGGCCGATCCGTTGCTTGCCGGTTTTGCCGAGGGCGCCAACATGTATTTCACTCACAGCTACGCGGTGGCCGACGACGTCGATGCCGCCGATGTGTTGGCGCGCACGCACTATACACGGAGCTTCCCGTGCATCGTGCGCCACGGCAACGTGTGGGGCTGCCAGTTCCATCCCGAGAAATCCTCTGCGCTGGGTCAGCGCATCCTTAAGAACTTCGTGAGCATCGTCGAGGGGGCCGGCCGATGATTCTGTTTCCCGCAATCGATTTGATCGGCGGCAAGGTCGTGCGCCTGGAGCGCGGCGACCGCAGCCGCTGCAAGGTATATTCTGACGACCCCGTGGCCGTTGCCCGCTCCTTTGCCGAGCAGGGCGCGAGCTGGGTGCACGTCGTCGACCTGTCCGCTGCCTTTGGCGAGGACGAGGACGCGTGCGCTGCCAACTCGGCAGCGATTAAGGCCATCTGCGGCGTCGACGGTCTGTCCGCGGACGTGGGCGGCGGCGTTCGTTCGCTCGCGCGCATCGACGAGCTGGCCGGCTACGGCGCGCGTCGCATCGCGCTAGGCACGGTGCTCGTGACCGAGCCGGGATTTGCCGAGGTGGCGGCGCAAGGCTTTGGCGAGTTACTGGTGGCAGACATTGCCGTCCGTGACGGCCAGGTCAAGGTGAATGGTTGGCGCGACGGCGCGGGTGTGGCGCTCGACGACGCCGTGGCGCAGCTCACCGAGCTGGGCTTTAAGCATCTGGTGTATACCGACATCGCGCGCGATGGCATGCAGACGGGCATCGACGTGGCGGCGTATCGCCATGTGGCCGAGGTCGCGGGCTTTCCCGTCGTGGCTTCGGGCGGCATCTCGACGCTCGACGATATCCGCGCACTGGCCGCGGTGGGCGAGGATGCCATCGAGGGTGCCATTACCGGTCGTGCGCTCTACGAGGGCAACTTTACGCTGGCCCAGGCGTTGGCCGCCGCCCGAGGGAAGGAGTAGCCCATGCTTGCCAAACGCGTGATTCCCTGTCTGGATGTTAAGGACGGCCGCGTGGTCAAGGGCGTCAACTTTGTGAGCCTGCGCGATGCTGGCGACCCGGTGGAGCTGGCGCGCGCCTACGACCGCGAGGGTGCAGACGAGGTCGTCTTCCTGGACATTACCGCGACGAGCGACAACCGCGCGACGACCATCGAGATGGCGGCGCACGCGGCCGAGGAGCTCGCTATTCCCTATACCGTGGGCGGCGGTTTCCGCGACTTGGCGGGCATGCGAACCATGGTTGCCGCCGGTGCCGACAAGGTGTCGCTTAACTCTGCCGCCGTGCGCGATCCGTCGTTGATCAGCCAGGCCGCCGCGGCGTTTGGCAGCCAGGCCGTGGTCGTGGCGATTGATGCCAAGCGCGTGGGCCTGCCCGGTCAGCCGGATGCCGACAAGTGGGAGGTCTTCACGGCGGGCGGTCGCAACGCCACGGGTATCGATGCGGTGGCGTGGGCCGAGGAAGCGGCTCGTCGCGGCGCCGGTGAGATCTTGCTCACCAGCATGGATCGCGACGGCACCAAGGCTGGCTTCGACCTGGCACTCACCCGCGCCGTGGCGCGCGCGGTGCCGATCCCGGTGATCGCAAGCGGCGGCGTGGGCACGCTCGAGCATTTTGCCGAGGGCGTGATCGAGGGCGAAGCCGACGCCGTACTGGCGGCCAGCGTCTTTCACTTTGGAACTTTCAGCATTCGCGAAGTCAAAGAATATATGGCCTCTCAAGGCATCCCTGTCAGGTTGGACTTCTAGCGCTGCGGCTTGCCCAGGCACCGCATCTTGCCGCTCAAACCGTCGCTCGCGTACCAAAGTACGCGTCGCTCCTCTTTCGCGACAACCTGCGGCACCTGGACAACCCTCGCCGACCTGCGATGTTTACGGTAATTACTTGGGAGAAATGATGACTGAGGTAATAGAAGCGTCTGATCTTACGTACGACGCCCGCGGGCTGATTCCTTGTGTGGTTCAGCAGTATGACACTGGTGAGGTGCTTATGGTTGCCTGGATGAACGAGGAGTCGGTGGGGCTGACGCTCAAGACCGGGACCACGTGGTTTTGGAGTCGCAGCCGTCAGGAGCTCTGGAACAAGGGCGCGACGAGTGGCAACATGCAAGAGGTCAAGGAGCTCTGGGCCGACTGCGATAGCGATACGCTGCTGGTCAAGGTGGACTCGCCGGGCCCGGCCTGCCATACCGGCAACCGTACCTGCTTCTTTAAGCGCGTGGAAGGGGGAGTGCGATGAAAGTCGTGACGCCGTTCGAGGTCGCCGAATGCAACACCGAGCTCCTCCGCGCGGGCGTGCCATGCCGCGTGCACCTGACTGATGCCTGCGGGGCGCAGTCGCTTTGGCTCGAGGCCGAGAAGGAAAGGCTCGATGAGGCCCATGCCGTCATCGTCGAGTTCTTTGAGAAAAAGGGCGCAAAGCCTCGGTTCGATGAGACCGGTACCTACTTTACGCTGCAGTAACGAGAGGAAATAACCATGGGAGTCAGAACAGCTAACGTGCAGCCGGGAAATATCGGCGAGACGCTGACGGGCCTGGCCGAGGTGATTCACGGTCGTCGCGATGCATCGCCACAGGAGAGCTACACCGCCCGCCTGCTGACCGACGTCGAGGACGAGCTGCTCAAGAAGCTTGCCGAGGAGGCGAGCGAGGTGATCATGGCCTGCAAGGATAACGACCACGATCACATTCGCTACGAGGCCGGCGACCTGATCTACCACCTGCTCGTGACGCTCGAGCGCTACGGCATCACCCTCGACGAGCTGGCCGGCGAACTCAACGCCCGCCGCCACTAGTTATTGGGGACGTTCTTAAACGACTAGTTAGGCGAGGGGCGTGGATTCCCATTCGCCGGTGGGGTGGGGGATATCGAAGGCCCGGTAGCCGCAGTCGTAGGCGTGGGCCTGGGCCTCGCGGATGTTCCAGCAGATGTTGCAGGCGCGGTGCGCGTCCGAGCCAAAGGTGATGGGCACCTCGGCATGGGCGAAGCGGCGCAACAGCCCGGTCGCGGGGTAGTAATCGTCGAGCCCCTTGCGCGGTGCGGCGGTCGAGACCTCAACGCGGCGACCCGTATCGTGGGCGCATTCGGCCATCTGCTCCCAAAACGGCGCGGGGTCAAAGTCGGGTGCAAAGCCGTCCTTCGAAAAGCGCATGACCAGGTCGGGATGGGCCATCGCGTCAAAGTTGAGTGAGCTTTCGCAAGCACGGCACCAGTCGTCGACGTAGCACTCCCACACGCCGCGCACGCCTAAGTTTTCCCAAACATGCAGGTTGGTATCGTCGTCGATCCAACCGCAAAGGGAATCGGGTGTATCGGGGCGCGCGACGTCCTCTGTCCCTGCCGTGCCCGCGGCGCCTGCCGCAATATCGCCCGGGTTGCCAATCCAGTGCACGCTGCCCAGACGTACGACGGCGCCCTGGGACCAGTGCTCTACCAAGGGCTCGCAGCCCTCGTACCAATCGCATTCAAAACCGTAGATAAAGGTGAGCTCCGGCGCAATCTGCGCGGCGAGTTTGCGGGCGTCCTCAAAGGACAAACGATGTGCCGGCAAGTCGCCCTCGACGACCTGCACCTCGCAGTTAGCATCCATACTGGCGGGCAGGGTAAGGTGGTCGGTCGAGACCATGACGCGGCAGCCGGCGGCAGCAGCGGCACGGACGTTGTCCTCGAACGAGGCGTGCCCGTCCGAGAACGAGGTATGAGTATGGCAATCGACCAGCGGGCAGGCGGGCATGGCGACTCCTTTGCATTTGGTGAATCCGCTCCATTGTAATGGTGCAGCTCTCAACACGCCGCGCACGCCGGGTGCCGAAATCGAGTGGAAAGGCGGGGCGGCGCGTGCCGGCGCCGGCGACTACTTGCTTCGTGCCGCCGCGCGTTTGGCCTGCACTGTTACCATCGCATGTCTCACGGCGGTGATGGGGCGATAGCGGATCATACGCGGTCCCGACCAACGCATAACCTCGCGGATCTTCTCGCGCATGGCAGGCCGGTAACAATGCGAAGGACATGCCGAGCAAAATGTCTTGGTGCCCATGTGCGGGCAGTGCTCAATGCGCGCGATGGCGTATTTCTGCAGCTCGGCGCATTCGGGGCAGAGCGTAATGGTTCGAAGGCCGAGTTTCACGCGCACGGACTCATCGTCGCCAGCCTGTTCGACCACATGCCCGCCGCCATGATGCCCACGACACCACAGCGCAATCATCTGCGACACCATTTGGGCCTCACGCTCACGTTTGCGTGCTAGCTCCGGTGTGTCGACTGGGCGCGCCATTAGCTCAGCCTCCCGTGCTCGACCGAAAGCGAGAAATCGGCAAACGCGCAGGTGCTGGCACGGTGGCTCACGAGCACAATGGTCTTGCCGCGGCGCTTGAGCTCGTCGATTGCCTGCATCACGGACGCCTCGTTGAGAGCATCGAGCGCGCTGGTGGGTTCGTCGAGCAAGATGAAGGGTGCGTCGTTGAGGAAGATGCGCGCAAGGCCGATGCGCTGGCGCTCGCCGCCCGAAAGCGAGTCGCCCAGCTCGGCAACGGGCGTGTCGAGTCCCTGCGGCAGACGGTCGATGAGCGTGGTGAGTGAGGCGGAGCGGCAAGCGTCGAGCAGCTCGGCATCGGTGGCGTTGGCGTGCGCGACCAGCAGGTTCTCGCGTACGGTGCCGCAGAACAGATGCGTGTCCTGGGTCATATAGGCCTCGTGGCTGCGCAGGCTCGCCGTGTTGATGTGGCGGGCATCGACGCCGCTCACCGTGATGGTGCCGGCTGCGGGGTCCCAAAAGCGCATGAGCAGCTTAAGCAGCGTCGACTTGCCCGAACCCGAGCGCCCCATGATGCAGGTCATGGTACCGGGCGCAAAGGTGCAGGTCACGTCGTCGAGGATGAGACTCGCAGCGGTGTCGTTCGCGACCTGCTCTGTGGCGCCCGCACCGCCCGCGTCCACGCCGCCCACATAGCTAAAGCTCACATGCTCGGCTGCGGCGCCGGCAAACTCAACGTTCTGTCCATCGGCGACCTCGGCGCACTGGGGCTGCTCGTCGAGCAAATCGAGCACGCGTGCGCCCGAGGCGAGCGTCTCCTGCAGTGAGGCGCCCAGGCGGCTCACGGCCATCACCGAGCCAAACGACGACACAAAGGTAAAGACGGCGACAAACGCCGCGGCAAAATCAATCGTTCCCGCAGAAACCAGCTGCAGCGCACGCTCGAGCATCACCAGATTGGCCGCAAGAATAAGCGCATCGGCTACGGCCTCGCTGGCCGCCTGGCGGCGCTTGAGGCGCGCGTCCACGGCGCCGACTTGCTCGGTCAGCTTGCCCAGGGCACGGCTGCGATCGGCGCCACCGGCAAACTGGATAGTCTCGGACGCGCCGCGTAGACTGTCGAGCACAAAGGCACCCAGCTTACCGGCGCCCTCGCGGCTCTGGCGGCCGGTGGTGCCGCACGCCTTGGCCGAGGTCAGGGGCAGCAGCACGCCCAGGACCGCGTAGGCCACGAGCGCGATGCCCGCGAGCTCGGGGCTCACAGCCAGCAAAAAGCCCTCAAACACAACGGTGCAGACCAGAGCGATGGCAATGGGCGAGATGGTGTGCGCGTAGAAGACCTCGAGCAGCTCGATATCCGAGGTGACCAGGCTCACGAGCTCGCCCTTGCCGCGGCCCTCGAGCTTGGCGGGGGCGAGCTGGCGCAGGGCGCCAAACACCAGGTCGCGAATGTGCGCGAGCAGGCGAAACGCGATGTAATGGTTGCAGAGCTGCTCGCCGTAGTGGAGCGGCCCGCGTGCGATGCCGCAGGCGGCACAGGCCGCGCATGCTGCGATCAGACCAAGCCCCAAGGCGTTGCGGCCCAGCGCGGCCATAAGGCCAAGGGCGCCAAAGGCCGGCACGAACGTGGCGGTGAGCATACCAATGCTGCCCAGCGCGACGGCTAGCACAAGCCAGCCGGCAAGCGGTCGGACGAGCCCCATCATGCGCCATATGATGGACGGCGCCGAGCGACGGGCGCGGCCGGAGTCAGGCGCCGCGGTAGCGGAAGATGAGCCGGCACCGTTGAGGCCATCGGTACGGGCAGTACTGCCGCCAACAGCCTCAACCGCGCCGGCATCCTCGGCATCATCCTCCGCATACGCATATGCCGAGAGCTGCTCCTGGCTGTTCCACATGCGCGCATAGGCGCCCGCGTCCGACAGGAGCTCATCATGGGTGCCGCGCTCGGCAATGCGACCGCGCTCCAGCACCAGAATCTGATCGGCGTCCACGATTGTCGACAGGCGATGCGCCACCACGATTACGGTGTGCTCGCCGGCGAGCGATGCAATGACCTCGCCGATTGCGGCTTCGCTTGTGGCATCGACGTTGCTCGTCGCCTCGTCAAACACATAGATCGGCGAGTCGTGCAGCAGGGCGCGTGCCATGCACACGCGCTGGCGCTGGCCACCCGAAAGGTTGGTGCCGCCCTCGTTAATCACCATGTCGAGCCCGCCGTTGGCCTGCACAAAGGCCGCCACGCGCGTGCGGCCGAGCGCGCGCAAAAGCTCGGCGTCGGTGGCGTTGGGCTGGGCGAGCAGCAGGTTGTCGCGCAGGGTGCCGGCAAACAGGTAGCCGTTGGTGGGCACCAGGGTGACGGCACGCATGAGTGAGGCGGCCGTGGCATCGCGCAGCTCGACGCCGCCAATGCGAACGCTGCCACGGTAGGCACCCTTGCGGCCCGCGATAATCCCCGCGAGCGTGGACTTGCCGCCGCCGCTTTCGCCCACGAGTGCCACGAGCGAGCCGTGCGCAATGGTCGCGCTGGCGCTGTCCAGCACCGTGCGGTTGCCGTATGCATAGCTCACGCCCGCGAGCTCGATATCGCCGCGACCGTCAAGCTCAACATCGCCGCGCTCGGGCTCGGGCGTATCCAAAATGCCAAACATGCGGCGCGAGGCGGCCATGCCGTTCATGGCCGTGTGGAACAGCGATCCCAGGCGGCGCATGGGCAAAAAGAACTCCTGCGACAGAAAGACGATGAGGAAGGCAGCCTCAAAGCCAATCTTGCCCGTGGCGAGCTGCAGCGCGGCTACGATAATGCCGAGCGTGGCGCCCATATAGACGACCAGGTCCATAACGCAAATGGAGCGCAGCTGCATCACCAGCAGGCGCATGGTCGCTGTGCGGAAACGCTCGGACTCTGCGTTGATGCGCTCGTGCCAGCTGCGATCGGCCTGGTAGACCTTAAGGGTGGTGAGACCCTGCACGGCCTCCAGGAACATGCCGCCCAGATCGACATAGCTGCCCCAGTACTCGGCACCGATCTTTTTGGCGTTGCGCATGACCATCATGATGGAGACGGGGATGACCGGAACGCAGGCGAGCAGCAGCGCGGCGGGAAGACCCGCCTGGCCCACGAGCAGTACAAACAGCGTGATGGGTGCCAAGCCGGCAAAGAAGAGCTGCGGCAGATAACCGCCAAAGTACACCTGGAGTTGCGTGGCGCCCTCGACGCTAGTCTGGACGGCCTCGGCGGTGGGGACGGTTTCGGTGTAGGAGGGGCCGAGTGCGGTGAGCTTGTCGTAGACGAGCGAGCGCACGCGGCGGACGGCCTCGAACGCGGCCTTGTCGCCGGCGCGTTGGGCCAGGTAGATGGCGGCGGCGCGCACGATGATGGCGGCGGCGAGCGGCAAGGCCGCCTGTGCGAGGGCATCGACGGCGAGCGCGGCGGAAAGACCGTCCGTGACGATGCCGCCCAAGATGCGCGCAAGCACCCACATCACCGTGATGTTTGCCATGAGTGCGATCCACTTAAACAGGACACTTGCCATAATGTAGGGCGTTGCCTGCGGAACCAGGGAGAAGAGCCGCTTCTCGAACATGAAACCTCCTATGCCGTAACGGTGCCGGGCGGGGTTCTCGGCAGCCGCTTAGTTAGCCAAATGCAACTAGAGTAACATCGTGTAGCGGATAAGTATGCCGAGGGTTATTTTTTGGCCGATGAACTGCGTAGAAAGTTCAAAATTGTTGAGTGCGGCGAACTTTGTGGTGGACGGAATGCGGGCGCAATTCTGATCGTGTGCGGCCCCGCTCCAAAACGTGTACGTCAGCCTCCAAAACCGACAAAAAATGACATGTTTGGAGGCTGATGTACATGTTTGGATAGGGGCGAGGGCGGCGACGAACGAAAGTCACGCCCGTGCCACGTCCGATGTGCTAGCGTTTGGGTGAATAAAACGAGCCCGTGCGGAAAGGATCCGGACCGTATGCAACGTGGAAGTACATCTCCGCTGTCCCGCGAGACCGATGCGCCCGAAACCATCGTCAAGCTGGAGTGCGACATCGACGATGCGTCGCCCGAGGTACTCGCCTATGCCGCCGAACGCCTGCGCGAGGCGGGCGCCCGCGAAGTACACTGGCTACCCCTCTATTGCAAAAAGGGCCGCCCCGGATGGCAGCTGCAGGTGATTTGCTCACACGAGGATATCGACCGCCTGCAGACGATTATCTTTTTGGAAACCACGACCAACGGCATTCGTCGCCAAGTCATGGAGCGTGTTTGCTTGCCACGTCGCTTTGAGCAGGTGGCGACGCCTTGGGGCGAGGTGTCCGTCAAGGTGGCCACCCTGCCCGACGGCAGCGAGCGCGCGGCTCCCGAGTACGAAGACTGCGCCCGTCTCGCCCGCGTGTACAACGTGCCGCTCCAGCGTGTGATGCAGACGGCACAAGCCGCGGCGCTGCGATTTGAGTAGCGCGGCCGGTGGCACGCCGCGCCCAGCCCCATCAACCCCACACCGAAAGGACTCCCCATGAAATACCTCATCGCCTCCGACATTCACGGCTCGGCATACTGGACAGAGCGCCTGTGCGCCGCCATCGAATCCGAGCAGCCTGACCGCATCGTGCTGCTAGGTGACCTGCTCTACCACGGCCCGCGCAACGACCTGCCGCGCGATTACGCCCCCAAGCGCGTCATTCCGCTGCTCAACGCCCTGTCCGACCGCATCATCGCGGTACGTGGTAACTGCGACGCCGAGGTCGACCAAATGGTCCTCGACTTTCCCGTCATGGCCGACTACGCCACGCTGTTTGACGAGAGCGGCAGCGAGCTGTTCCTGACGCACGGCCACGTCTTTGGCGCCGGCATGCACAACAGCGTCGACCACGCGCCCACACTGCCCGAGGGCTCCGCGCTCGTCTACGGCCACACGCACATCAAGGTTAACGAGGTAAGCGAGGCGCACCCGGGCCTGTGGCTCTTCAACCCCGGCAGCGTGAGCATCCCCAAGGACGGCACGCACAGCTACGGCATCTACGAGGGCGGCGCGTTCCGCCACGTGATCCTGGAGGAGGACTAACCATGGCGCAGCACATGGCTCAGCAAAATGACGAGGGCTCGCGCGACCTGTCCACGCTGGTCGACGCGCCGGCCGAGCTGCAGCATCTGGTGCAGACCATCTGGCGCCTACGCCAGCCCGACGGCTGTCCGTGGGACCGCGAGCAGACACACCGCAGCATTGGCAAGAACATGATCGAGGAGGCCTATGAGGCGCTCGACTGCATCGAGGCCGACGACGCGGCACACCTTCGCGAGGAGCTGGGCGACGTGCTCATGCAGGTGGTGCTGCATGCGCAGATTGCGGCGGACGCCGGCGAGTTTACGCTGGCCGACGTGGCGCGCGATATCGACGCCAAGCTCATCCGCCGCCACCCGCACGTGTTTGGCGATGCGGATGCCGACAACCCCGACGAGGTGCTCAAGATTTGGGACGAGGTCAAGCTTGCCGAGAAGGCTGCCAAGGACCAGGCTGTGGCGGCGGGCGAGGCTGCGCCCGAAGGTCTGCTCGACGGCGTGCCCACGCATCTGCCGGCGCTGATGCAAGCGCAGAAGGTGTCGCGCAAGGCAGCGGCCGTGGGCTTTGAGTGGGAGACGGTCCAGGACGTGTGGGACGAGGTCGCCGAGGAGCGCGCCGAGTTTGAGGCCGAGGAGCCCGGCTCGCTCGAGCGCGAGATGGAGTTTGGCGACCTGCTCTTTGCCCTAGTCAACGTTGCGCGCAAAGAGGGGATTGACGCCGAGAGCGCCCTGCGCGCGAGCACGGCCAAGTTCCGCCGTCGCTGGGCTGCGATGGAGCAGATGGCGGCTGACGCCCACGTGGATCTGGCCGAGCTTTCGACCCACGGCCTCAACGACCTGTGGGATGCCGCAAAGGCGGAGGAGTAAGACTGCGGGAACGACGGGCTGACACGCCTCATCGTTCCCGCTTATTTTTTCGAAAATCAAGTGTATCCCTAGGCTAACTTAGGGCATAATGCAAAAAGTGCGACATGGCTAACTTACGGAGACGCACCGACGGTGCACGGTCAGCCGGTCGCCAAGCATTCAACCCGTTTCTAAGTGAGAGGGAGACAACATGAGCGATATTTTGGACGTCTACGGTCGCGAGGTGCTCGACAGCCGCGGCAATCCCACCGTCGAGGTCGAGGTCGTGCTCGAGGACGGCAGCTTTGGCCGCGCAATGGTGCCTTCGGGTGCTTCGACCGGCGCCTTTGAGGCCTGCGAGCTGCGTGATGGCGACAAGGGCCGCTATCTGGGCAAGGGCGTCTCTCGGGCCGTCGAGCACGTCAATAACGAGTGCGCTAACGCCGTCGTGGGCCTCGACGCCTTCGACCAGCGCGCCGTCGATGCCGCGCTGATTGCCGCGGACGGTACCCCCAACAAGACCAAGCTCGGTGCCAACGCCATCCTTGGCGTGTCGCTGGCCGTCGCCCGCGCCGCTGCCGAGTCGGCGGGCCTGTCGCTGTACCAGTACCTGGGCGGCGTCAACGCCCACCTGCTGCCCACGCCTATGATGAATATCCTCAACGGTGGCGTCCATGCCGACAATAACGTTGACTTCCAGGAGTTCATGATCATGCCGGTGGGCGCCCCGAGCTTTGCCGAGGGCCTGCGTTGGTGCGCCGAGGTCTACCACACCCTCAAGGGCGTGCTGCACGAGGCGGGCCTGGGCGGCGGCGTGGGCGACGAGGGCGGCTTTGCGCCCAACCTCAAGACCAATGCCGAGCCGTTCGAGTACATTACCAAGGCCGTCGAGAAGGCTGGCTTTAAGCCCGGCGTCGACTTCATGTACGCCATGGACCCGGCCTCGACCGAGTTCTACAACGCCGAGACCGGCATGTACGAGCTCAAGGGCGAGGGCGTGGAGTACACGAGTGCCCAGATGGTTGATTACTGGGAGAAGCTCGTCGACACCTATCCCATCATCTCCATCGAGGACGGCATGGCCGAGGAGGACTGGGACGGTTGGGTTGAGCTTACCCGCCGCATTGGCAACAAGGTGCAGCTGGTGGGCGACGACCTGTTCGTCACCAACACCGAGCGCCTCAAGAAGGGCATCGAGCTGGGTGCCGCCAACGCGATCCTGGTCAAGGTCAACCAGATCGGCACACTCACCGAGTCGCTCGAGGCCATCGAGACCGCCAAGGAGGCCGGCTATGCTTGCATCGTGAGTCACCGCTCCGGCGAGACCGAGGATTCCACGATCGCCGACCTGGTCGTGGGCGTCAATGCCGGCCAGATCAAGTCGGGCGCCCCGTGCCGCAGCGACCGTATCGCCAAGTACAACCAGCTCATTCGCATCGAGGACGAGCTCGAGGGCAGCGCGCGCTACGCCGGCAAGGCCGCGTTCTACAACATTCGCTAAACGGGCGAATTTGGCGAGGAGGAGGCTGACTCGGTTCCGCCCCGCCTTGGCTGGACGCCGCAAAGCGCTGTGGGCGCTGGGCCATATGGCTCAGCGCCTTTTTTATGTCGAGCAAAGGCTGGCGAAGGCGGTGCGGGCGCTCGTGCTATAACTAAAGGACTTAGCGCAAACAAACCTCAACCGCACAAGGCGCACATGGATCAGATTTACGACAACAGGTACTATTCCGCCGGTTCGCGCGAGCCGTCGCCTCGCCGTGCGCGCACGGTGCAGCTCGGTGGGTCCGCCTACGCCGGCGTCGGCCGCCCCGCGCAGCGCCCGACAAGTACCTCGCGCCCCAATGCTCAAGTGAATACTTCGACAGATGGACCGGTGCGCCCGGCACGTTCGTCGCATACGTCGCGTCCCTCGACTCAGGCACACGACAAATCGAGCAGGCCCTCGAACCGTTTTTCGGGCTCGGACTTTATGCGCTACGCCAACGACAACGCGGTGGTCAAGGCGATCTATGACTTTACGCATGGCTCTCTGCGTCCGCTGTTTATCGGTATCGTGGTGGCGCTGGCGCTCGTGAGCCTGTATTTCCCCGTGCGCGACCTGTACGTGGCAAAGCGTTCGAGCGATATCTTGGCCAAGCAGGTCGAGATTCGCCAGCAATACAATGATGAGATGAAAAAAGACACTGATAAGTGGTTCTCGGAAGAGGGAATTAAGGATTCGGCACGGGACCTGGGCATGGCGATGCCCGGCGAGAAGAGGATTGAAGTGCAGGGTCTGGACGAGGATTCGGATTCGTCGTCGAGCAAAAAGTCCTCAAACGCCAAGAATGCCAGCGAAGTGGCCAAAGAGATCGAAGAGGTCGGCAAGGACGCACCGTGGTACATCAAGACGCTCGATATGCTGTTTGGATTTAACGGCGTCGAGGGCCAGACGGTCGCGTCCAGCGGCGAGTAGGCGAGTAGCGCCCGGAGGGGAGCCCGCAATGGCAGATTGCAAACGATATAAGGTGGCCGCGATTGACCTGGGAACGGTGTCGTCGCGACTAGTGCTGGCGCAGGTCGAGGCTGGGGCGATCGTGGAATCGTCCAAGCATACCGAGATCACCGACTTGGGCGAGGGCGTGGACACGACGGGGCGCTTTTGCAAGGCGGCTGTCGAGCGTGTGCTCGCTGCGTGTCACATGTTTGTGGACGAGGCCCGTGCCTTTGGGGCCGTGTGCGTCTGCACCACGTGTACGAGTGCCGCGCGCGATGCGTCCAATGCCGCGCTGCTGTTGGACGGCCTGCGCGATCTGGGGCTTGAGCCACAGGTGATTCCGGGCGAGGTCGAGGCGCGCCTGACGTTTTTCGGCGTGGCGCACGACTTTGCCGGCGAGCGCATCATTGTTGCCGATTCGGGCGGCGGATCCACGGAGCTCGCGACTGGCGTGTACGCGCCGGAGCGCGGCGTCTTTGCGCTGGAGGGAACGCGCTCGCTGGACATCGGTTGCCGTCGCGTGACGGAGCGGTTTTTCTCGGCGCTGCCGCCCGCGGACGGCGAGCTTGCGGTTGCCGCCGCGTGGGCGGGCGAGCAGTTCTCCGCCTATTTTGAGGGCCTGCCGAGCAATTATGAGCGTGCAGAGCGCCTGGTCGCGGTGGGCGGTACCGTCACTACGCTCGTGGCGCTGGTCCACGAACTGGAGCCGTACGACTCGAGCTTTGTGCACCTGCGCGAGCTTTCGATGGAGCAGATTTCTGCCGCTATCGAGCGCATGTCCACGCTGGACGTGGAGAGCATTGCCGCGTTGCCAGGCGTGCAGCCCAAGCGCGCGGGCGTGATTCTCGCTGGCGCCGTGGTGATTCGCGAGCTCATGCGCGCCGGTGGCTACGATGCGCTCACCGTAAGCGAGAACAGCCTCCTCGCCGGCATGGCCGCCACCATCAACGAGGTTCTCGACGGCGCGACTCCCACCATCGCCTGGACCCCGAGCCTGAGCGCCCTTTAACCATCCCCTCATAAGTTGCGGTGAAATGCGGACTAAAATCGCCCTTTCGGGCCCCAACCAGTCCCTATTCCACCGCAACTCAACAGCCGGCACCTAGGGACGTTTCTTTTCTGCCGGCACCTGGGGACAGTCCTTGCTGAGCGCCTCCGCAGCCTTTATGCCAGTTTGTCGATTTGCCCAATCTCCCAAAGCGGAATATTGACGAGCATGTCCTCGTCTCTATATGCCGCCAGGGAGGTCCTCACGCAACGCATGAGTTTGAATTTTTCGCAGGCTATTTTCAGACTCTTCGCTTTAAGGTTCTCCGCCGCCTTGACCTCAAGCGGAAGTACAGTCCCCATGTGATCGATAGCAAAATCGGTTTCGGCATTGCCAGAGGTAGAGGACCAGTACGCGGGGCTTTTGCCTTGCAGCAAGAGTTCCTGTGCGACATATTGCTCGGTGAGCGAGCCCTTAAACTCGGTGAAAACAGCGGAGCCGTCCAGGACGATGGTCGGTGGGAGGTTGGAGAGCGCGCCGAGGATGCCGGTGTCGATGCAAAACAGCTTGAAGCCCGAGAGGTCCTCATAGCTCGAAAGCGGTGCCCTGAGAGCGGAAACGCGCGGCACCTTATGAACGATTCCGTAATCCATGAGCCACTGGAGACTCTCTTCGAAATCGCGTGCGCGCGCTCCGGGGCGAAGGGCTCCGTAGATGAACTTTTTATTTTCCTTTGCAAGCTGGCCGGGGAGGGATTTCCAAACCAGCCTCATGCGCTCGACAATGCGGGCGGGCGCATGTTTGCCAAAATCGGATTCGTAAGCCTCGATAATTTGTTGCTGAAGCCTGCGGGCTTCGATGAAATCGCGGGTCGCGGCGAAGGCGGAGACGACTTCGGGCATGCCGCCGACAACGAGGTATTCCTTGAGCAAGTGCTCGAGCTTTTCGGTAACGTTTGCCAGAAGATTCATGTCTGCGGCAAGGATGGCGTCGGCGAGCGGGTCGCCATCGACGGCGCGAACGAACTCGGTAAACCCCATGGGACGCATGGTGAGCTGGTCGATTTTGCCGACGGGAAATGACTCGTTTTCGCGCCGGAGCGCGAGGCCCATATAGGAGCCGGCTGCGACGATATGGTATTCGGGCGCAAGCTCGTTGAAGTACTTGAGCGAGGTGATGCCGCGCGGTGCCTCTTGGATCTCGTCAAAGATGATGAGCGTGTCTGCCGGAGTTACGGTTTGGCCGCGAAGAAGCTCTATCTGGGAGATGATGCGCTTGGGGTCGAGGTCTCCATCGAACAGCGAGCGTGCGCTCGGTTCGAGCATAAAGTCGAAACGAATGATGTTTCGATACTGTTGGCTCGCGAATTCGTTAAGAAGCCAAGTCTTTCCTGTCTGGCGGGCACCCTTAAGCAAGAGGGGTTTGCGATTCGCTCTTGATTTCCAAGCGATAAGTTCACTCATAAGCTGTCGCTGCATATTGCCTCCCAACTCTCTTGGCTAGTATAAGGCCATTTGGGCGTTTCCCTTGGAAAATGTGCGAGACAACCACGTTTTTCCATCGGAAAATGTGCGAGATAACCACGTTTTTCCATCGAAAAATGTGGGAGTGCCAATCTAAGTTGCGGTGAAAAAGTTCTTAAATGAGCTGGTAACCAGTCAAAACTGGAACTATTCCACCGCAACTTCTAAAGTCCACCGGCGTCCGAAAGAAACGAGCCCGCATCCCTTGGGGACACGGGTCCATAAACAATACGTGGTAGGGGCGGTGGGACTCGAACCCACAATCCTTGCGGCGAGAGATTTTAAGTCTCCTGCGTATGCCAATTCCGCCACGCCCCCGTGAGACTAGAAGTCTAGCACAAGCCGCCCGTTACGCGTTGACGGCCATCGAGTGTTGGCCCGACTTTTCCAAGTACTCGGCGAACTTGGCCTCGTCGCCCTTGTTCTGGTACTGCAGGGCTAGCAGGTATTCCAGGCGGCAGCTCTTAACCTTGTCGTCACCGGCTTCCTTGAGCATGCGCTCCAGCTCGGGAATGTCGTTGTGGCGCTTGAGGATCATCGTGTCGTACATCAGCTGGCATTCGTGTGCGACCGCCTCGGCCTGACCGCCCTCAAAGCCCTTGATCTCGTGCAGAAGCTCCTTGGACTTTTTGCGGTCCTCCTGGCCAGCATAGTAGTTAAATGCCTTAATCACCAGGTCGACGCGCTGCATCTTGGGCAGATTGAGCCCCAGCAGCAAATCGAACATCTCATCGGCGCGCTTGTGGTCCTCGCGCAGCAGATAGGAGTTCAGACGCAGGTAGTCGCGGTTGTAGCGCGGGTACAGCATGCTGGTGAGCTTGGCGTCGAGCAAACGATCAAACTCGGCCCACTGTTTGGCGGCCATCAACTGTTGCAGGCGTTTAAACGTAGTGCGTTTTTTGACGCTAAAGAACACCGACACGCCGATGCAGATGATAACGACGGCGGTCCAGAGTGTGCGGGAATCGGGCATATTGGGATCCTTAGTCGCTCATATAGCGAGCGGTATGACAACACGTACTAGATGTATTATACGCAGCGCGCAAGCAAACTGGCATAAAAGCTCATCGAGGCTGAGTGCCATCGCTCGCTGCGGTACACTTACCTAAAGTAAACCATGAAGGGAGACATTACCTATGAAGAAGATCGTTTTGGCTTGCGGTGCTGGCGCTGCTACTTCCACGCTCGTTGCCCAGAAGGTCGCCACCATGCTCGACGCCAACGGTTATGCCGGCAAGTATGAGATCGTGCAGTGCGCCATCTCTGAGGCCAAGGACGCTTGCGACGAGGGCGCCGACCTGCTGATCGCCACCACCGTTGCCCCCGAGGGCCTCACCTGCCCGTACGTGAGCGGCGTGCCCTTCATGACCGGCATGAACCGCGTCGCTGCCGAGAAGGCCGTTCTCGACGTTATGGCTCAGTAGGCGCTGCCTGTAATGAATGAGCAGAACGCCAACCCGGTAGAGCTCTTTGGCATGCGCGTCGCCCACGTGGGCATTAACGCCACCGACCCGGCCGATGCCCTGGAGATCGCGGAGCTGTTCTCGACGATGATGGGCCTACCCGTTATCGAGACCCCGGTTTCGTACTTTAACGATTCGCTGATCGAGGTCATGAAGCAGAACGGTCGTGGCACCAAGGGCCACATTGGCTTTGCCGTCAACGACATCGATGCGGCCGAGAAGTGGTTTGCCGAGCGCGGGCTCGAGGTCAACGAGGAGTCGCGCGTGCTGCTGCCCGACGGCGGCACCAAGCTCGTGTACTTTAAGCGCGAGTTCGCCGGCTTCGCCGTGCATCTGTGCCGCGAGTAGCGCACAGGCTGCTATAGCTAGCAAAAAGGGATAGAGCCGCCTGGCCTTATCCCTTTATTTATGCCGAGGGGCTTTCTATCGTGGCAGGCGAATCGTAAAGCGGCTGCCGACGCCCTCGACTGAGGTCACACCGATGACGCCGCCGTGGCTGTCGACGATCCACTTGGCGATGGCGAGCCCCAGACCCGAGCCCTGCGCGCCGGCATCGCGCGCGTTGTCGGCGCGGTAGAACCGTTCGAATGCGTGAGCTGCGGATTTCTGGTTCATGCCGATGCCCTCGTCCTCAACACTTATGTCGATCGTGCCCGCGCCCGCATCCGGCGTCACGCCAAACGAGATGGATGTGCCCGCGTCCGAATACTTGGCGGCGTTTTGCACGATCACGCGCAGAGCCTGCTTCACGAGCGCCACGTCGACGGGCGCGTCGCAGCGCGGGTCGCTGGCAAGTGCGGCATCGTACGCCAGTCGATATGTGTGCGCGGCATCGATCATCTGCGATTCCTCGCATACCTCGCCGACCAGTGCGGCCAGGTTAGTATTCGCACGCCGCAGGACCGTGCGCCCGGCATCGCCGCGCGCCAAAAACAGCAGCTGCTCCACGAGCTCCTGCATATGCTCGCTTTCGGCCTTGAGCGAGGCAATGGACTCTGCCAGCACGTCCGGGTCGTCTTTGCCCCAGCGGTCGAGCATGTTCACGTAGCCCTGAATCACCGCGATGGGCGTGCGCAGCTCGTGGCTCGCATCGTTGACAAAGCGCATCTGCTGCAGCTTGGCCTCTTGCATCTGGCGCAGTAGGCGGTTGAGTGCAACCTCGATGCTTGCCAGGTCGGCGTCGCCGGTAGTGACGCTCGGCGAGTCGACGCTTGCGCGCTCGATGGCCTGCTCCAGTGTTTCCATCTTGCCGCCGGAGAGCTGCATGCGGCCGAGTTCGTCCACGCGCAGGGCCAGATCGTTGAGCGGCGCCATGGTGCGGCGCACGCGGCGGGCGCCGCCGAGCATGTTGAGCACGCTGATGACCTGCCCACCTGCAACGACAAGATAGAGGGGCCACAGCGCGATGAGGTCCTGCGCGAGGGGGAAGGTCTTGGTGGTGCGCGCAAGCTCGACGGTATAGGTGAGCGTGGCGGGGTCCCAGCCGTGCGCGGGCGTCAGCGACATGTCGTGGACGGCGGCACCGGGGATCCATCCCGCGGTAAACGCGCCGTCGGGCAGCGTTTGGTTATAGCCATAGATGAGGATCGCCGCCGCAGCAACCAGCAGCCACAGGTCGAGCCAGATGTAGCTCGCCAGGCGGCGCCACATGTAGCTCCAGTTGATGGCACGGGCGATGGAGGTGACGCGCTTGGTCTCGGCGTTACGCGCGGCAGACATAGCCCACCCCGCGCACGGTTTGGATGATGCGGGCACCGCCGGCGTCTTCGATCTTGGCGCGCAGGTGCGCGATGTGCACGTCGACGTTGTTGGTGTCGCCCACGTATTCGTAGCCCAGCGCCTCGTGCGCGATGCGCTCGCGCGTGAGCACGGTTTCGGCATGCGTCATAAGCAGGGCGAGGACGTCG
>URBS01000013.1 GCA_900546085.1 uncultured Collinsella sp. | reverse complement strand
AAAGGGCGGAGGCGGGGCATTCCCCGCCTCTTACACCACATCTCTGCGCGCTACCAAGATAATAAACAAATGTGGGAAATCAAGGCGCTAAGCAGGGCTAAATGAGCTCGAAACCGGCTCACGAGGTGGAAAATCGCTGCTACTAAATTGGTAACAGTACTCATATTTGCCGTTTTTTGCACACGGCCCCTAAAACGGGCGTCTCGAGGCTCCCCATAGGGGGCGACGAGCTCAATCTGGCCACGTGCAGCCCGTCCTGACCTGCGAAATCTGTACTCGCGATGCGAATGACGCCCCTAACCTTAAACTTTAGCTTGAACTTAGCTATAATGCGCTACGTTCCTACCAGGCTGTGGTTGCGGACGGACGAAATGCCCGTCCTAGTCCAAGACAGACGCGGTCAAAGGGATCCACGTAAGCGACCGCGTGCGCGCGGCGCGATCATGGCGCGTCCTAGATGTAAGCCGCACCGTCCGTTCTACTTTCTTTGGGGCAATACCGCCTCGCGGGCGAGCGGGCCAGTCGTGAAGGTGGCTGCGGCCTCCCGAGCAAACACCCCGGTGCGCAAGTGTGGGGTCAAATACCAGGTCAGCTGGTGGGAACAATCTGATATTTCGTGCAACGCACGGATCGTATACGACACAGAAGGCAGGGTAGTGGACATGGTGAGGGGCAGCTTGATGCACGCGGCTCGGTTAGGTGCTGGGACCGCGGCGGGCATCGCCGTTTTGGGCCTGAGCGGATGCGCGTTCAACCCGCTGTCTGCGTTCACGACTCCCACGATCGACCAGATCGAGTACGAGACCGTCACGCCCACGGTGTCGGATGATGCCCTGGTCACTCCCGGTACCCTGACGGTTGCCCTCGATACCTCCGATGCGCCGCAGGCCATGCAGAGCGCTGACGGCGAGCTCACGGGGTATGCAGTCGACGCTGCCCGCGCCCTCGCAAGCCGCATGGGCCTTAAGGTCGCCTTTGTCGATGCGTCCTCGGCAGGTTCCGCGCTCGGCGACAAAAAGGCTGATATCTTTATCGGCGAGATCAACTCCACGGATGGGGACGTTAGCTCGCTCGGCACCTGCCTGTACGATGCCGCTTCCGTGTTCGGTAAAACCAGCGATGGTGGGTCGCTAAGCGTTTCCACCGATACCCTTAACACGTCTACTCTGGGTATCCAGATGTCCTCGGCCTCGCAGGAGGCGCTTGCTAAGCAGAGCATCACCGCCAACCAAAAGACTTACTCCAACATCAACGAGTGCTTTGAGGCGCTCGAGTCCGGCGAAGTCGACTATGTGATCTGCGACTCCACGGCCGGCGGCTACCTTGCACGCCTGATGAGCGAGATCTCCTATGTCGGTGCGCTCGAGGCGCCCTCGACGCTTGGTGTTGCGGGCCTCTCGTCCAATGACGAACTGTGCCGTGCCGTGAGCGATGCCCTCGACGGCATCACGGTCGACGGTACGCTCGAGGCAGTCCACTGCGTCTGGTATGGCACGATGCCCTACGACCTCACCACTAAGACAGTATCTGGTGTCAACCTTCAGTCGTCTGGCTCCGCATCCTCCGGCAGCGAATCCTCCGATTCCAACAATGAGACCGCACCCTCCGAAGACAAATCGTCCAGCCAGGAAGGCACCATCACCGACGACGACATTAACAAGCTTAATAGCTAGTTATTGCTAGGGGTGGTGTCTTCTATACGTTGGAAAGGACACCTCTTCACGGTTTCAACACGCACTGCCGGACTTCCCCAATAGGGGAGCCCGGCTTTTTCATCCCTATAAAACCTGCAGGTCAAAGCCAATTTTCGGGACCAAATACAAAGTCGCCGGCTCCCTCCTATAGCGCACTTTGCCACAGAAAAGTGCGAGACTTCGGTATGCGGTATCAAGCAATCGTTATTCGGGTCTTTGGGAATCCGCGTGATTAAATGCACGGCAATGGGTACATAGCCAGTACAGTAAGTCCCCGAGGCAGATTGGAGCCACGTATGGATATCAAGGTTTCTGGACGCAAGACGACGGTAACCGATGCTCTGCGTGCGCATGTGGATGAGAAGATCGGCGAGGCGCTCAAGGTTTTCGATATCGAGCCCATGACGGTCGACGTTGTACTTCGCTATGAGAAGAACCCCTCGAACCCCAACCCGGCAATCGTCGAGGTTACGGTTCGTGCCCGCGGTTCGGTGATTCGCGTTGCCGAGCACGGTGCAGATATGTACGCCGCCATCGACCTCTCCGCCGATAAGGTCACCCGCCAGCTGCGCAAGTTCAAGACCAAGGTCGTGGACAACCGCCAGGGCGGTGCCAGCGCAGCGGATGTCGCACCGGTCGAGCGCGTCGAGGATCTGGCCGACCTGCTGCTGCCCGAGGAGGAGGACGACCTGCTCGTCCGCGAGAAGGTCATCGACGTCACCCCGATGACTGAGGAGCAGGCGCTGGTGCAGACCGATCTGCTCGGCCACGACTTCTACGTGTTCGAGAACGCGACGACTGGCCTCATCAATGTGGTGTATCACCGTAAGAATGGTGGATATGGCATCATCAAGCCCCGCATCGAAACACTTGACGAGTAAAATACGTTAACTTGCATGAGTTAACGGTTGGCGGCCATCCCATGCGGGTGGCCGCCTTTTTACGTAAGGAGTCGCTTTGATGGACAAGGCCGCATCCGCCGGTCATTCGGACCGTTGCCGCATCGTCGTCGATACCTGCTGCGACTTTAGCCCCGAGGTCGCCGCGAACCTCGATGTCGATATCCTGGGTTTCCCCTTCATTATCGATGGCGAGGAGCGCACGGATGACATCTGGTCGAGCATCACGCCCAAGGAGTTCTACGACCGCATGCGCGCCGGTGCCCGCGTGTCCACCTCGGCTGTGTCGCTCGGCCGCTATATCGAGTTCTTTACCGAGTGCGCCAAAGAGGGCACGCCCACGGTCTACCTGTGCTTTACCTCGGCGCTGTCGTCGAGCTACAACTCCGCGTGCCAGGCGGCGGACGCCGTGCGCACCGAGTATCCCAACTTTGAGCTGTACGTGGTCGACAACGCCCTGCCCTGCGCGACCGGCGAGCTCTTGGCGCTCGAGGCCGTGCGCCAGCGTTCGGCGGGACTGACCGCCAAGCAGCTGGTCGACTGGGCAAACGAGGCCAAGACCTATGTCCACGGTTACTTTACGCTCGAGAGCTTTGACGCGCTGGCTGCCGGCGGCCGCATTCCGCCCGCGGCGGCACAGCTCACGGCAAAGCTCGACGTCAAACCCGAGCTGTCCTACGACCTGGCCGGCTCGCTGTCGCTGATCGGCGTCAACCGCGGTCGCAAGAAGGCGCTCAAGTCCATTCTCAAGTCGTTCCGCGAGAACTATGTGCCCGATCGCACCATGCCCATCGCCATTATGACGGCCGATGCCGAAAAGGACGGCGACTGGCTCGAAGCCGCCATCCGCAAGGAGGAGGGCTGCGCCGACGTCACGATCATTCGCAGCTCCGTGGGTCCCACCATCGGCTCGCACGTGGGCCCCGGCATGGTGGCCTGCGCGTTTTGGGGCAAGAACCGCGCCGACAAGGCGTCGCTTTCCGACCGCATCGCCCGCCGCGTGCGCGGTCAGTAGGCAAGTAACGCGGCCGTAATCGATCCCAACTCACAGCCCAAACGCTGGCACCGAGTATTCAACCTGGTAACAACACCCAACCCAAAAGGAAAGGCTTCATGGCAAACAAGCTCTCCGTCGCATTCATCGGCACCGGAATCATGGGTGCCCCCATCGCCGGCCACATCCTGGATGCCGGCTATCCCGTCTCGGTCAACAACCGCACTAAGTCCAAGGCCGCCGCGCTTATCGAGCGCGGTGCCGTTTGGGCCGATACGCCGGCCGACGCCGTGGCGAACGCCGACGTCGTCTTTACCATGGTGGGCTATCCCTCCGAGGTCGAGGAGCTCTACCTGGCGGGCGACGGCCTGCTCGCGTGCACTAAACCCGGCGCGGTCCTGATCGACCTCACCACGAGCTCCCCCGAGCTGGCGCGCGACATTGCCGAGGCCGCCCAGGTTTCCGGCCGCATGGCGTTTGACTGCCCCGTCACCGGCGGCGAGTCTGGTGCCATCGCCGGCACGCTCACGGCTATCGTGGGCGCCACCGAGAACGACATCGCGCCGGTCCGCGATATCCTTGCCACCTTTGCGGCCAACATCTGCTGCTTCGATGGCGCCGGCAAGGGTCAGGCTGCCAAGCTCGCCAACCAGGTGTCGCTGGGCGCCTGCATGGTCGGCATGGCCGACGCCATGGCATTTGCCGAGCTGAGCGGCCTTGACCTGGAGAAGACCCGCCAGATGATCCTGGGCGGCACCGGCAAGTCCGGCGCCATGGAGAGCCTGGCCCCCAAGGCGCTCGACGGCGACTACAAGCCCGGCTTTATGGTCGAGCACTTCATTAAGGACCTGCGTCTGGCGCTCGCCTACGCCGATGACCGCGAGCTCGCGCTGCCCGGCGCCGACGTGGCCTTTACGCTCTACGACATGCTCGACGCCATCGGTGGCGCCAAGCTGGGTACCCAGGCCATCACGGTCCTCTACAAGGAGGAGGCCGACGCCATCGCCGCCGGTCTGGACTGGTCGCAGTATCGCCCCGAGGAGCACGGTGCCCACGAAGACGGCTGCGGTTGCGGCGAGCACGGCGACGAGCATGAGTGCGGTTGCGGCCACCATCACGGCGAGGACCACGAGTGCTGCGGCGGCCACGGCCATGATGACGGCCACGAGTGCTGTTGCGGCCACCATCACGAGGAGTAGCGCCCATGAGCTGGACGTTCGTGGTGCTTGCGCTGGTACTCTTTCTCTTTGCGATCTACATCGGCTTTTTGTGCGGTCAGTGGGCGTGCGAAAAGCGCGTCATCACCAAGCGCGACTACTGGATTGCCAACTTTGCAGGAGCGGCGGCAGTCGTCCTGCTGACCTGGGTGTTCTCGCTGTTCCCGCTGGTGCAGTTTGCGCCGATCGGCTGGCTCGGCGGCTTTATCGCCGGCCTTAAGATGAGCTTTGGCGAGTCCGTCGGTTTGTGGCGCAAGCACGACGAGGTCTTTAACGTCAACAAAGCCCATCGTGCCGCCGCCGACGCGGGCGACGCCGAGGAACGCCGCCGTGCGCGTCGCAATGGCGCAGCCGACCGACAGCTCATCTCGGTCACCGATGACAGCAAGGGTGCTGGCAAGCACGCTAAGAAATAAGAAGAGGTAACTATGGCAGAAAACAAAGACGAACAGCTCACCGACGAGGAGCTGGCACAGCTTCAGCTGGCAGAGGAGAACGAGAACGCCGTCGACCGCCTGGTCAAGGAGCTCGGCTGCCCCACGCGCCGCATCCGCCAGTTTGCCGCCCGCGTGCTGCATCTTCTGGCCGAGCGCGATCCGCAGCGCGTCGTGCCCTGCGTGCCCGCGCTGATCGAGGCGCTCGACCGCCCCGAGGCTCAGACCCGCTGGGAGGCCCTCGATGCCCTGACGGCGCTCGCCACCACCTGCCCCGAGCAGCTGGGCGATGCCTTTGAGGGCGCCGAGACTGCACTGTTCGACGAGATCTCCTCCACGCTGCGCTATGCCGCCTTCCGCCTGCTGTGCGTGTGGGGCGCCACGGGCGTCGAGCGTTCGCGCGAGGCCTGGCCCATCCTGGACGAGGCCATCCAGTGCTACCACGGCGACCTCGAGTATCGCGACATGCTCGGTTGCCTGTACGAGTTTTGCCAGGGCGAGATCGACGCCGAGGTCGCAGAGAAGCTTGCACTGCGCCTTAAGTTCGACGCCGAGAACGGCAAGGGCAGCTATCTCAAGGCCCGTTCGAGCGAGATTTGCGAAATGCTTGTTAAACGTTTCGGTCTGGATCTCTCCAAAAAGAAGAAGCGTGCTAGCGTTAAAAAATCTGACGACGCCGAAGACGAGGAGTAACAGATTATGGCGCACGATGTAGTCCTGATTCCCGGTGACGGTATCGGTCCCGAGATTACGCAGGCAATGCGCCGCGTGGTCGAGGCCACCGGCGTCCAGATCAACTGGAACGTCCAGGAGGCCGGCGCCGGCGTCATGGACGAGTTTGGCACGCCGCTGCCCCAGCACGTGCTCGACGCGGTCGCCGAGACCAAGGTTGCCATCAAGGGCCCCATCACTACGCCGGTCGGCACGGGCTTCCGCAGCGTTAACGTGGCCCTGCGCAAGCACTTTGACCTGTATGCCTGCGTGCGTCCTTGTCTGTCGCAGCCGGGCGACGGCTCGCGTTTCCGCGACGTCGACCTGGTCATCGTGCGCGAGAACACCGAGGACCTCTACGCCGGTATCGAGTTCGATGAGGGCGCTGCCGAGGTCGAGGAACTCTCGCAGCTCGTCGAGCGCTCGGGCCAGAAGACCTTCGCCGCTGATTCCGCCATCTCAATCAAGCCCATCTCCATCGCCAAGAGCCGCCGCATTGTGGAGTATGCCTTTGAGTATGCCCGCCGTTGCGGCCGCAAAAAGGTGACGGCCGTGCACAAGGCCAATATCATGAAGGCGACCGACGGCCTGTTCCTGCGCGTTGCGCGCGAGGTGGCCGCCAACTATCCCGACATTGAGTTCAACGACAAGATCGTCGACGCCACCTGCATGGGCCTGGTCCAGAACCCCAACGACTTCGATGTCCTGGTGCTGCCCAACCTGTACGGCGACATCGTGAGCGACCTGTGCGCCGGCCTGGTGGGCGGCTTAGGGATGGCCCCCGGCTCCAACATCGGTGCCGACTGTGCCATCTTTGAGGCGACGCACGGCTCCGCTCCCGATATTGCTGGTCAGGATATCGCCAACCCCACGGCCGAGATTCTCTCTGCCGCGATGATGCTCGATCACCTAGGCGAGAACGACGCGGCCAATCGCATTCGTGCCGCCGTCTCTGCCACGCTCGACGAGGGCGAGCAGGTTACCGGTGACGTGCGTCGTGCCCAGACCGGCTCCGTTGAGGGCGCTGTGGGTACGCAGGCATTTGCCGATGCCGTTATCGCGCACCTGGCCTAAGGCATGCACACTGCAAACGCCTAAATAGTACTTAAGTGTTTGCGTATAACCTAAGAATCAATACGCCCGGCGCTCTGTCGGGCGTATTCTATTGGGGACTATGTTTCCTAACAAGGAGTAACCGATATGGGTCTGATTCAAAAGAAGGACGAGAAGGACGAGATCGACGGCATCCAGATCATCGAGCGCGGCGAAGGACCCGACGGTGACGAGGACGAGAAGATCGACCTGGTCGCCGGTACGTCTGCCGAGCACATTGCCGCCGGCACGACGGCCGAGGAGGAGGACGCCCGACTGGAGGCTCGGATTGCCGCGGATGCCGCTGACGAGAACCTCATGCCCGAGGAGCAGGATGAGGACAGCGACTCCGACGTGGACGACCACGCTTGCAAGCACAAGAAGACGATGATTGCCGCCTTTGTAGTTGCAGTCGTGATCGCTGCCGTGGTCGGCTTCTTTATTGGCAACGGTGGTTTTGGCGGCAAGGGCGTCGGTTCGTCGACCCTGACCGAGGACCAGCTCGATTCGACCGTGGCAAGCTATAGCTACAACGGCAAGAAGAGCGACATCGCCGCGCGCGAGGCCATCGAGAGCCAGTACAGCCTCGATACCGTCAAGGATAGCGACGGCAACTACACCGCTCCCTCTGCCGACGTCATCCTATCCTACGTGCGCAACAAGATCCTGCTCGATGCCGCCGAGGACGAGGGCATTACCGTCTCTTCTAAGGAGATGAAGAAGTACGCCGAGGATTCTATCGGCACCTCGGACTACGACACCATGGCCAAGCAGTATGGCGTGTCCAAGGACCAGGCAAAGCAGATCGTCCGCCAGTCCGCGACGCTGCAGAAGCTCTACAAGAAGAAGGTGGGCGATGCTTCCGCGAGCATGCCGACCGCTCCGGCCGAGCCTTCTGACGGCAACGAGGACACCGCGAGCAAGGATTACGCCGATTACATCATCAACCTTGCCGGTGACGAGTGGGATAGCTCGAAGGGCACCTGGAAGGACGAGAACAGCACCTACGCTAAGGCCTTCGCTAACGATGCCTTTACCGCCGATAGTGCCACCTATAAGCAGGCCATGACCGCCTATTACACCGCCTATCAGCAGTACTCCTCGCAGGCCTCGAGCGCCAGCTCCAAGTGGACCGAGTATGCCAACGCCCTGTACGCCAAGGCCAACATCAGCATCTACGGCCTGTTTGCGTAAGATTTGCCCGAGCTACCGAGCGCGAAGCTGATATATCTGATTAAGCCCGCTAGAACGGATGTCGTTCTAGCGGGCTTATTGCGTTTAGGCGCTGGTGGCTAAATTATGTCTATTCATCTTTAAGCCCAAAGAGGCTATCGGCTTCATCGTCAGGTATGTATTCCAGAACATCGCCCGGTTGGCAGTCGAGTGCCCGGCATATCGCGTCAAGAGTTGAAAAGCGCACGGCAGAAACCTTGCCCGTCTTGATACGCGACATATTGACCTGGGAGATACCCACGCGTTCAGCAAGCTCTTTGGATGAAATCTTGCGTTCGGCAAGCATGCGGTCGAGCCGCAGAATAATCATGGATTCCCCTTAGAGCAACTCGTCATCTTGTTTTTGCAGGATACACCCGTACTGGAAGATGCTGGCAATCAGGCTAATAATTAGGCCTGCAAAGAGCATAGAGAGGTCGAGATGCTGCCCGCCAAGTGCATCCGTAAAGCTGCCGCCAAATCCTGAGAGTATCAGCCCTGTGACTATGGCACCAAAAAGTTTCACAGCGGCGCCGCCGAAAAGGAACAAATGTCCTATTTGACGTAGTATGCGGATGCATTCGAGGTCAAAGGGCCTGCCCGCCTTTTCAATGGCGGAGAAAAACCTGTATGCGCATAGCGCGATGGCAAGCGCGAGACATGCCATCATGCCGCTCCCTATGGCAGTATGACCGTCGTGCGCGACAAGCATAAGAGGAGTCTGTTCATTGGTGCCGACGAGAGCGAGAATTGGACCTTCGCTAGCCTCAAGCTCTACGGATTGGAGACAGAACCCTTGGGAGAGGCTAGGCAATATGACTAGATCTTCGATTGCAATGACTGCGAGGAGTGCCAGAGCGAGCGCCACGATGGTGCAGATTGTGCCCCATTTGCAGTAGCGAGTGAGCTTCCTCAGTTTGGCTATTGCCTGTTCACGGTCGATGGCTTCATTCGATTTGGATACGTTCCAGCGGATCATAGCCCCTCCAACCAATCTCTTGGATGATACTTGTATCTTATATCATAATTAATGACAAACGATAAATAATTACGGATACTGAGTAAGTAATGATTGAAAACGATTAGCGTGAGCTATTAGCTCATTTTGGATGCCGGAGTTTAGCGCGCGGGGGGGTGAGGACAAATGCCAAAACTTCCCGCGATCGCGCAAGTGCTTCATCGGGTTTCCCCAATTCATCCGGGAAAACGGCCGTAAACGATTGCAAATAACCGGTGAACGGTCGAAAACTACCGTTCACCGATAATATCGAAACTGGTTCTTACTGGTATTAAGTCAAAAAGACCAATTCACAAATCTTCACAATGACCTGCATTTTTTCTACACGCCATTTTTAGCCACCCTGCGTTGTTTAGACACAGAAAAGGTTCCGATCTTTCGTCAAAGTATTTCGATACGGTTTCAAAACCGCAGGTAGAAGTGTTAACGAGCGGTAAACGGTCGATTTTTTACCGTGAACGGTGCAAAAACGTTTTACTGTATGAATCAACGAAAGCAACCTCTTCTGTGGTGATATAGTGACAACAACACGTCACGTGGTTACTACCAGTTGAGAGACCACTGGTTCTCAAAGAACGCTTTCCAAGAAGCTTTAAGGGCGATTGCCCGTTGGCTTCCGAACATCATCGGACTCAGATCGTACACACCTTCGGAAGGGAAATTTGAATGGTTGGCTTTATTCTTACCGGTCATGGACAGTTCGCACCCGGCCTCGCAAGCGCTATCGCTATGGTCGCTGGCGACCAGCCCGCTTTTACCGTCGTTCCTTTTGAGGGCGACCAGGCTGCTTCCTACGGTGAGGATCTCCGCGCCGCTATTACCGCCATGCGCGAGGAGTGCGATGGCGTGCTCGTCTTTACCGACCTGCTTGGTGGTACCCCGTTCAACCAGGCAATGATGATTGCCCAGGATGTCGACAACGTCGAGATTCTGACTGGAACTAACCTTCCCATGATTATTGAGCTTCTGTTCCTCCGCGGCAACGCCACGCTCGCCGAGCTTGGCGAGCAGGCCGTGACCGTTGGCCAGACGGGCATCACCGCCCAGACGGTCGCCTCCGTCGCTGGTGCCGAGGAAGAGGATATCTTCGGCGACGAGGACGGCATCTAATGGCCGATTTCGGAGCCAGTGTTCTGAGTTCCTCGGTCGCTCTTTTGGGCCTGCTTGTCATCATGGGCTTGATTTACACCATCTGGTCGCAAATCAACATGAAGAAGAAGCAGAAGTACTTCAAGGAGCTGCACACGGAGCTCAAGCCGGGTCAGGAGGTTCTTTTCGCCGGCGGTATCTACGGAACCGTCAAGGGCATCGAAGGCGAAAAGGTCCAGATCAAAGTCCGATCCGGTGCCGTCGTAGATGTTTCGCGTTACGCGATTCAGGAGATCAAGTAACTGTCGTCAGCAAATAACGAAAGGAAGCTGATCAACATGGCAGAACCCAACATTCTTCTTACCCGCATCGATAACCGACTGGTCCATGGTCAGGTCGCTACCCAGTGGAACTCCACCCTGGGCTCCAACCTCATCCTCGTCGCCAACGACGATGTGTCGACCAACACCATGCGCCAGAACCTCATGAAGATGGCCGCTCCCGCCGGCGTCGCTACGCGTTTCTTCTCCCTGCAGAAGACCATCGACGTCATTGGCAAGGCGAGCCCACGCCAGAAGATCTTCATCGTGGCCGAAACACCGGAAGACGTGCTTACGCTCGTCAAGGGCGGTGTGCCTATAAAGAAGGTAAACATCGGCAACATGCACATGTCGGAAGGAAAGCGCCAAGTCGCCACCTCCGTCGCAGTTAACGACGAGGATGTCGCTGCGTTTAAAGAGCTGCAGGAATTGGGGGTGGAGTTGGAGATCAGGCGCGTTCCGAGCACGCCTGTTGAGGATACGAGCAAGCTCTTCTCGTAATCCTCGTGATCCACGTTGTCAGGTGTGAAACCCTGACGTTCTGTACGTGAAATCCAAAGTGCGTACATACATTTTGAAAGGAGGAGCAAGATGGAATACTCGATCATCCAGGTCGCTCTGGTCTTCATCGTCACGTTCGTCGCGGCAATCGACCAGTTCAACTTCCTCGAGTCTCTCTATCAGCCCATCGTCACCGGCGCCGTCATCGGTCTTATCCTTGGCGACCTCAACACCGGTCTTCTCGTGGGTGGTACCTATCAGCTCATGACGATCGGCAACATGCCGATCGGAGGCGCTCAGCCGCCTAACGCCGTCATCGGCGGCATCATGGCAGCCATTCTCGCTATCGCTACGGGCCTCGAGCCCAACGCGGCAGTCGGCCTCGCCATTCCGTTCGCTCTGCTTGGTCAGCTCGGCGTTACCCTGGTCTTCACGCTTATGTCGCCGCTCATGTCCTCCGCGGACAACATGGCTCACAACGCTGACACCAAGGGTATCGAGCGTCTGAACTACTTCGCCATGGCTCTGCTCGGCCTGATCTTCGCTGTCGTCGTCACCCTGTTCTTCATCGCTGGCGCCACCATCGGTCAGACCATCGCTTCCGCCATCCCGACTTGGCTGCAGACCGGTCTCTCCGCTGCAGGCGGCATGATGCGCTTCGTCGGCTTCGCCGTCCTGCTCAAGGTTATGATGAACCGCGATATGTGGGGCTTCTTCCTCATGGGCTTCGGCCTCGCGCTCATCACCGTTGCCAACGATTCTCTGGCAACCCCTGCTCTGCTCATCCTCGCTCTCATCGGCTTCGGCATCGCATTCTGGGACTTCCAGCAGCAGACCGAGCTGAAGGGTGCAGCTGTTTCTGACGGAGGTGACTTCGAAGATGGCATCTAATGAGTATGTGATCCCGGAGCACTACGAGGATCTCACTCCTGCTCCGCAGCTCGACCAGAAGACCCTCAACAAGATGGCTTGGCGCTCCTGCTTCCTGCAGGCCTCGTTCAACTACGAGCGTATGCAGGCCGCTGGCTGGCTCTACTCCATCATCCCCGGTCTGGAGAAGATCCACACCAACAAGAACGACCTCGCGGCTTCCATGAGCCACAACCTGGAGTTCTTCAACACTCACCCGTTCCTTGTCACCTTTGTTATGGGCATCGTGCTTTCGCTCGAGCAGAACAAGGTTGACATCCCCACGATCCGCGCCGTCCGCGTCGCCGCAATGGGCCCGCTCGGTGGTATCGGTGACGCCCTGTTCTGGCTGACGCTCGTGCCTATCACGGCCGGCATCACCTCCAACATGGCTATCAACGGTAACGCCGCTGCGCCGCTGATCTTCCTGGTGATCTTCAACGTCGTCCAGTTCGCTCTGCGCTTCTGGCTCATGAACTGGTCCTACAAGCTTGGCACCAGCGCTATTGACGCTCTGACCGCCAACATGCAGGCCTTTACGCGTGCCGCCTCCATCATGGGCGTCTTCGTCGTCGGTTGCCTGGTCGTCACCATGGGTGGCACCCAGATCAACCTCCAGATCCCCAACGGCACCACCCGTGGCCTCTCCGCTACTACCGTGATCGTCTCCGAGAAGGAGGCCGAGAACTTCACCGGTATGGAGGGCATCGATACCGAGACCGCTGAGGCCGGTACCATCGCCATGACCGATGAGGACGGCAACGCCCTCACCGCTTCCGATGCCGACGGCAACGCTGTCGAGTGCGGCGTCACCGATCTGGGCAACGGCATGGAGTCCGTTACCTACGGCACCGTCACCGAGGATCCGGTCAACTTCTCTGTTGCCGACACCCTCAACACCATCGTCCCGAAGCTTGTCCCGCTTATGCTTACGCTGCTGCTTTACTACATGTTCGCTAAGCACAGCTGGACCCCGACCAAGGGCATTCTGCTGCTCTTCGTTCTGGGCATCCTGGGCGCTGGCCCGCTTGGTCTCTGGCCGAGCATCTGGTAAGGCTCTAGCTTGAGGGGTGTGTCCCTACGCGGCTCACACCCCGACCCCTTAAGCCATGTGTATGTTAAAAGCCGCGTGCTCGAAAGAGCGCGCGGCTTTTGTTTTCTTGATGATTCGGGTGTTGCAGGCCGATAATGCTTAACACCCTAGGTAGTAGCCGAGTTTGAGAAAATGGGAGGATAGGATGGCGATCGGAGCGCGTAAGCAACCGCTGTACGATCAGCTGGTCGATATTCTGACCGAAAAGATCGACCATGAATATCGCGCCGGTGACATGATTCCTTCCGAGCGCGAACTTTCGGAGCGCTATGGTCTCTCGCGCACTACGGTACGCCTGGCTCTGCAGGAACTGGAGCGTTTAGGACTGGTGGTTCGGCAGCACGGCCGCGGTACCTTTGTGACCGACCGTTCGGCAAAGGCAACCAATCTTATGCAGTCCTACAGCTTTACCGAGCAGATGCGCGCGATGGGTCGCGACCCCGCGACCACGATTCTCGAGTTTTGCGAGATGGAGGCCGATAAGAATCTGGCCGAGCATATGGGATTGCGTATCGGTGATCGCATTTTTAAGCTCAAACGCCTTCGTTCTGCCGACAACATGCCCATGATGGTCGAACGCAGCTATCTACCGGTTCGTCAATTTCTGTCCCTAAAGCGACCGCTGCTGGAGCGTAAGCCGCTTTACGATGTGATTGAGCAAGACTTTCAGCAAAAGATACGCGTGGCCGAAGAGGAGTTCTATGCGAGCATAGCCCGTCCCGCCGATGCCCATCTTTTGGGAATTGTCGAGGGCTCGCCTGTGCTCGATTTGGTCAGGACTACGTATAACGAGTCAAACGAGGTTGTGGAGTATACACTCTCGGTTGCTCGTGCCGATCAGTTTAAATACAAGGTTTACCACCAGCGTAGCAACTAGTGTCCGCATCGTTTCCATATGGTGATTCTTTGCATTTAACTGGTTACTACCAGATAACCAACCGAAGTGTATAATTGCACGTCAGAGGATTACTTCTAGAGAGAGGTATTAGAAATGTTCGAGAAGAGTGTCGAGGAGCTCACCGAGCTCGGCGCCCAGATCACCACGGCCGAGATTGCTCAGCAGCCCGAGCTTTGGCGTGATACGCTCAACATCTATCGCGAGAACAAGGAGGCCATCGAGGCCTTCCTGGCCGAGGCTCGCGCTATGGGCGAGGGCCGTCTGTCCGTTGTCTTCACCGGTGCCGGTACGTCCGACTACGTTGGCGATACCTGCGCCCCGTACCTGCGTCACGCTGGCAACACTGATCTCTACGACTTTAAGCCCATCGCCACGACCGACATCGTGAGCGCTCCGCGCGACTTCCTGCGCGCCGAGGATCCCACGCTCGTGGTTTCCTTTGCCCGCTCTGGCAACAGCCCCGAGAGCCTTGCCGCCGTTGCCGTCGCCAAGGAGCTCGTCCACAACGTCAAGTTCCTCAACATCACCTGCGCTCCCGAGGGCAAGCTTGCCGTCGAGTCCGCCGATGATCCCAATGCGCTGACGCTGCTCATCCCGCGCGCCAACGACAAGGGCTTCGCCATGACCGGTTCCTACACCTGCATGACCCTGCTCTCCACCCTTATTTTCGACACTGCCTCTGACGAGCAGAAGGCCGAGTGGGTCGAGACCATCGCCAAGATGGGCGAGGAGGTTATCGCTCGCGAGTCCGAGGTTGCCGATTACCTCGCTGGCGACTTCAATCGCGTGACCTACCTGGGCTCCGGCTCCTTTGGCGGCCTTGCTCAGGAGAGCCAGCTTAAGATTCTCGAGCTTGCTCACGGTCTGGTCGCTACTTCCTACGACACCTCCATGGGCTATCGTCACGGACCTAAGTCCTTCGTCGACGATAAGACGCTCGTCTTTGTGTTTGTCAACAACGACGCCTACACCCGTCAGTACGACATCGACATCCTCAACGAGATCGGTGGCGACAAGATCGCTCAGCACACCGTTGCCGTTCAGCAGGAAGGTGCCACCGTCTATGAGGGTGAGTCCTTTACCTTTAAGGGCTATGAGGCACTCCCCGAGGGCTACCTTGCCCTGCCGTTCGTGATGTTTGCCCAGGCCATCAGCCTGCTCAACTCCGTGCGCGTGGGCAACACGCCCGATACGCCGAGCCCCACCGGCACGGTCAACCGCGTGGTTAAGGGCGTGACGATTCACCCCTTCACCGCTTAATCGCGTCCCCCCTGCAAGGGCGCCCGTCCGCTCATAACGGCGGGCGGGCGCTTTTTGTTTTCACATGGACCGGGTATAAGCATCACCATAGTCAACTGCTTTAGAAGCAAGGAGTGCATATGAGCACGTACGCAATTAAGGCTGACAAGTTCTTCTTGCCGGCAGGTCCGCAGCTGGGCGGCTATCTTATGATCGAGGATGGCGTCTTTGGCGCCTGGCAGGCCGACGAGCCCTCTTGCGAGATCAAGGACTACACGGGATCGTGGATCGCACCGGGTATGGTCGATACCCACATCCATGGCTTCTACAACCACTCAACTACCGATAACGACCCCGAGGGTATCGATATCAGCTCGACTGAGCTCGCCCGTCGCGGTACCACCAGCTGGCTACCCACGACGTTCACCGATGGCGTCGAGCAGATCAAGGACGCCTGCGCCGCCATCGCTCAGGCGGACGAGGGTCGCGGCCCCGACTTCTGCGGTGCTCGCATTCAGGGCATCTACCTGGAGGGCCCCTTCTTTACCATGAAGCACGTGGGCGCGCAGAACCCCGCTTATCTTATCGATCCCTCCGAGGAGGTCTTTGATCAGTGGCAGGAGGCTGCGGGCGGTCGCATCGTTAAGAGCGCCATGGCGGCCGAGCGCGACGGCGCCGCTGCTTATGCGGCTGCTCTGAACGCCAAGGGTGTGGTGACCAGCATCGGTCACTCCGACGCCACCTACGATGAGTGCATCGCCGCCATCAACGCCGGTGCCAGCTGCTTTACGCATACCTATAACGGCCAGCGCGGGCTGCATCACCGTGAGCCCGGTGTCGTGGGTGCTGCTATGTCCACGTCCGAGACCTACGCCGAGATCATCTGTGACGGCAAGCACGTAAACCCTGCCGCCATCAAGGCGCTGCTGCAGGCCAAGGGCTGGCAGCACACGGTGCTCATCACCGACTGCCTGGGTTGCGGCGGCATGCCCGAGGGCAGCTACACCAGTGGTGGCATGGACGTCATCATGAAAGACAACCTGTGCTGGCTCGCCGACGGCAAGAGCATTGCCGGCTCGGTGCTCACGCTTGCCCAGGGTGTCAAGAACATCGTCGACTGGGGCATCGCCAGCGCCGATATCGCCATTCGCATGGCAACCGAGGTGCCGGCACGCTCCGCGCGCATCGAGGATAAGTGCGGCAGTATCATGCCGGGCCGTGACGCCGACTTTGTCGTGTTCGACCACGAGCTCACCCTCGTCGAGACGTATGTTGGCGGCCAGAGCGTCGGCAACGCCTTTACCGAGTAACGATAGAAAAAGACGGCGGGCCCGAATCTGCTCGGACCCGCCGTATGGGTTAAACGCTCAAAAGCACCTTCACAGTTACAGCTTGTTAGCAATCTTCTTTGCCGTGCGCTTAACGCCGGCCACCAGGCCTCCTGCAGGATGCTCCTTTTCGTATGCTAGACGCTTCTCGCGCTTGGCGTACTCTTCGACGATGATATCGCCGTACTCATCTTCGATTTTGTCGAAGAAATCGACGGCTCCCTTAATCTCTTCGGCAGTTGGGTGTCCCTTCTGGACGCCGCCAGCGAGCTTGAACGGCCCCCACGTATCAAAGCCGGGGCAGCCGTAGACACCCATAAAGATGGCCTGCCTCATGCGGCAGATGCCATCGATATCCTTGCCGTACCACTTGTTCTTGCCACCATAGGTCATAAGGCCAAACACCTTGTCCTGCGGCTGCAACACGTTAGTGAGCACGCGTGCCATGTCCTTGTCGATCTCGGAGTAATAGATGCCCGTGGCGACACCGATCAGATGGTATTCGTGCAGGTTGGGATACTCGTTTTTGCCGAGTGTTTTCACGTCGAGGGTATCGATTTCGGGGTGCGCCTCGACGATGGCGTCCACGAGCTTTTTCGTATTGCCGTGGTGGCGTGAGGCATAAAGAATGATGGTTCGCATAAGAAGGCCTTTCAGCTGTAATTGCATCAATGTCTGTATGGTACCCCGTTACATGGCCGGGATACCGGACGCATCGATGAGCGTGCGGGTTTGTTCTATGGTTAGGATTGAAACGGGCGCTTGCGTGAAATAAAGCAGTTGTTCGAAAGGATGGGTAATGGAATACGCTCTCTCCAACGATTCGATTTCTATTAAGGTTTCCACGGCTGGTGGCTCGTTTACCTCGATTGAGGCCGGAGGTCGCGAGTACTTGTGGCAGGGTGATCCCACCGTGTGGTCCGGCCAGGCGCCGATTTGCTTCCCGATTTGCGGAGGCTTGCGCGACAACAGCGCCATGACGTTTGCCGGGCATCATGTAAAGCTCGCTCGCCACGGCTTTGCGCGCAAGCAGGAGTGGAAGCTGCTGAGCCAAGGCGAGAACGAGTTGGCTATGTGCCTGGCTTCGGAGGATAACGCCGCGCTGCTGAGCGATTATCCGTATCCGTTTAGGCTCGTCGCCCGCTATACGCTCGAGGACGCCGCCGTGCGTGTCTCCTATGAGGTTACCAACGAGGGCACCGAGGATATGCCGTTCTTTATCGGTGGGCATCCCGGCTTTAGGTGCCCGCTCGATGAGGGCGAGGCCTATACGGACTACGAGTTGCGCTTTGAGAAAGAAGAGGCTGCAGAGCTTTGCACCGCTGTCCCTTCGACTGGCTTGATTGACGTGGACAAGCGCTCCAAGAACCCCATGGTGGGAAAGACGCTGCCCCTGTCGCACGAGCTCTTCGATTTTGCGGAGACCATCTTTGACGTGCTCGAGAGCCGCCAGGTCACGCTTTCCAAAAAGGGCGAGGACAAGGGCGTCCGCCTGAGCTTTGAGGGCTTCCCATATCTCATTGTGTGGAGCAAGCCCGAGGGTGATTTTGTGGCAGTTGAGCCTTGGGGCGGCCTTTCGACCTGCTCCGATGAGGACGACGTGCTTGAGCATAAGCGTGGCTGCCTTGTCGCCAAGCCCAAGGAGACCGTCGTTCGCTCGTTCACGATTGAGATTCTGTAATTCCGTTTTGTCGACTCGTATCGCGAGGCACAAGGAGCCTGCGAGATAAGGAGCTAAAAATGATCCTCACCGTTACGATGAACCCGTCCGTCGATACACGCTATCAGCTCGATGAGCTCATTATCGACGACGTTAACCGTGTGACGCCCGAAAAGACCGCCGGCGGCAAGGGTCTCAACGTGGCCCGTGTACTGGGTCAGCTGGGCGACGACGTTGTGGCAACCGGTCTACTCGGCGGCCACATGGGCGCCTACATGGCCGAGCTCATGGATGCCAACGGCATTAAGAATGATTTTGTACCCATCAAGGGCGAGACTCGCATTTGCCTTAACATCCTCCACGCCGGCAACCAGACCGAGCTACTCGAGAGCGGCCCGACGATTGCCCCCGAGGAGCTCGATGCCTTTACCGCCAAGTTCGCCGAGCTTGCGAGCAAGGCCGCTGTCGTTACCATCTCGGGTTCGCTGCCCCGTGGTGTCGAGGCGGACTACTACGCCAAGATCACGGGCATTGCCGAGAACGCCGGCGCCAAGGTGCTGCTCGATACCTCGGGTGCTTCGCTCGAGGCCGCCCTTAAGTCCGAAATTAAGCCCGAGCTGGTCAAGCCTAACCTGACCGAGATTAACGGCCTTCTGGGCACGAGCTTTACCACCGACGATGTGGACGAGCTCCGCGCCGCGCTCGCCTCTGATGCCCGCTTCTCCGATATCTCCTGGGTCGTCGTGTCCATGGGCGCTGCCGGCTCCGTGGGCTTCCATAATGGCCGTGCATTCCGCGCCAAGACCCCCGATATCCCCGCCGTTAACGCTACGGGCTCTGGCGATTCGACCATTGCCGGCTTCGCACATGCGATTGCTGCTGGCGCGGATGACGAGACGGTGCTGCGTACCGCCAACACCTGCGGCAAGCTCAATGCCATGGATCCCATGACTGGCCACTTGGTTATGGATCGTTGGGACGAGGTTTACAACGGCGTTGTCGTGACCGAGCTGTAGGAGCCTGTGCGCCGCCCCCGGCATCGGTTGCTTGCTTGTGGTTGGAGTCGACGACAAGTGCGGTAGCATTATGCCGGGGCGCGACGCCGATGCTGTCGTGTTCAATCCCGACCTTACCCTGGTCGAGACGTATGTGGGTGGCAACAGCGTCGGTAATGCATTTACCGAGTAGCTGCCAAATAAACGATCCGAGAGGGGATTTAGATGATTTACGGTGCATTGGGCGATATCGAGGAATACCGCGGAATGCTCAAGGGCCTCGACGTGCTGATCGACTGGCTCGAGGAGAACGACCCGGCACAGCTCGAGGTCGGCAGCCATCCGATTTTGGGTGAGAAGGTCTTTGCGAACGTCATGTCTCCCACGACGCGTCCCGAGGCTGAGGCTCACTATGAGACGCATCAGCGCTATCACGACCTGCAGATCGACGTCGAGGGTCGCGAGGCCTTCAAGGTCGCTACGGGCAGCCTGACGCTGGTCCAGGAGTTTGACGAGAAGGACGACTACGATCTGGTCGATTCCGACGCTTCGATCGCCGGCGATCTTGCCGACGATAAGTTTGCACTGTTCGTTGCCGGCGAGCCTCACATGCCCACGCTCGAGTTCCCGGGCGATGGCGCACAGCCGGTCAAGAAGATTTGCTTTAAGCTGCTTGCAGATGCTTACTGGGAGGAGTAGCGAACTGCTCGGCTGAGCTGCTCGTCTGATGGCGTGATCCCCTTAGGGAAAACACGCCAGGACCCCGCCAAGCGTTTTTTCCCTAGGGAAATCACGTTTGGCGGGGTTTTCGGTTTTTTGAATAGGGAAGCCTCATTTATTTGCGAAGAACATCGGCTAGCCGCAGGATTGAAATCATCGACCGATAAGTGAGTTCCACTTTTTCGCCCGCAAGCAGTCGTTTCGAGCCAATCTCATCTAGCCCCACAAGCCGAGAAAACAGCGGGCCGCTCATCGTTCCCTCGTCAATTGATTCCCTTATGGTCTTCAAAACGTCCGTATCATGAAGCGATGCCGAGCTGTAGGGGGCAACACGAGCGGAACTCTCAATTAACGACGAGACAAAAGGATGGAGATGCTTTGGACATAGTCCATCAAACACCACATCCCCATTGTCGTTCGAGCCGACCAGGCGCCAAGTATAATGATCGACCCAGTCATCTCCGTCATATATGGCGTCCATGAGCAACTTCCCGTCTAGAGAGAGAAACCTATTTGGACATCGGGGCGCAAGACCGCAATCCATATCGGGCCTGCAGCAGCTCCAACCCAACGCACCACATAGGTTCCCTTTCGTACATGTGTATCAATCTGCCCCGAAATGCCGGTGAATGCAATTCCAGACCCGTTTGTCGGATAGCAATCGACGTATTTTTGTTTTCCGCTCACAACCTTGTATAGATATATCGTTCCAGCAAAAGAGAAGGGATCGTTCGCAATTTTGTCCGGAAGAACTTGCCACCTCAAAATCCCGCTACCAATATGGTCAAGCTTGACCGTTCCGCCGTCCCCCTCAAAAGTGGCAAGGGGATTTACCCCAGACTGGGAGTCGGCATCGCCCTCCTTAGCAGTTATCAGCAGGTTGCCCGTATAAGACTGCTGAGGCTCACCTTCAGGACAGGCAGCCTTGGCCCAAGAAGGGCCACTCAGGCAGAACAGCCCGAGCAGCATCAATACCAACAAAAGAAAACCCTTAGTTCTTTTCATCTATATCCCCAATGTCTCTCGACATTTGTATATTGTGACCATTTTAGATCTATATGGCCAATTCGAGCCCTCATCATGGCAATTGTTGCAGCTGGGTTTCTTTTCATTAAGATTTCACTTTGGTAAATCCCCGCCCCTAAGCATTAAACCCGAAGTCCACCGAGTGGGCCGCTGTTGACGTGGCGATGCTTGGATTGGCACACGCGCACTCAAAATCGGCAACAAAAAAGCCGCCCGAAGGCGGCTATCTTGTGCAATGGAGCCAGCGACCGGGCTCGAACCGGTGACCCCCGCTTTACGAGAGCGGTGCTCTACCAACTGAGCTACGCTGGCGGCCATGTGGTGACGCAACTGAGGCGTCAACGGCTGTCTATGATACGGGACATCGCAAATCCGCGCAAGTGTTCTGACGGCTTTTCTCACTTTAAATGCACTAATATTGGAGACGCGATGTCTTGCTCTTACGGGTCTCAAACAGAATGGGGCAGCGATGGCTCAACCCAAGATCCTTCTTACACGTATTGACGACCGGTTTATTTACGGGCAAGACGTTGAGCTGTGGAACGAAGCCGTGGGTTCCAACCTTGTCTTAATCGTCAACGATGAAATCGCAGCGGATTCGCGCCAATGGGCACCCATGAGGGTGGCGGCGCCAGAGGGCGTTTGGACGCGGTTTTTCTCGGTGCAAAGGACTATCGACATCATTTATACCGCAACGCCGCGCCAATGGATTCTCATCATGGTGGCGTCGCCCACGGATGCACTCGCGCTGGTAAAGGGCGGTGTGCCGATCACCAAGATTAGCATTGGCCATATGCAAGCAGGGGAGGGCAAGCGCCCCGTAACGCCTGCAGTTGCCGCAAGCGATGTAGACGTTGCTGCCTTCAAAGAGCTGCAAAAGTTCGGCGTAGAACTAGAAATCCGCTATCTCCCCAGCTCCGACCCCGATCCCATCGAGAACCTGCTCGCGTGATTACCTGGGGGCGGAGGAAAACGGATCGTATTTTCCCGTGGAGGAGCGGCGAGATGCCCTCGGCCAGGAATTGGGGCCATCTACTACTTTTGGTCGCTTACCTCGAAGCACGATGAAAATCGCAATATTAAAACTGCAGGTAGCGAACGTGCGATTTTTGAAAATAGGGGCGTATGGTCAGGGGTGCGGGAGTAAAAGTAGTAGATGGGCGCAATCTGTAGCGCGCCGATTTCAGGCATGTTGACACATGTGTCGGAGCTATGAAAAGAGTGTCCCTTTCGACTAGTCTTTTAGAACGTCAATGACTGCACCACAGCTTAAGCCGTTCGCAAAAATGGCTCCTAAATCTGTTTCGTTAATTGAATTGCGTAAATATGGTTAATCAGAGAACCTAAATTTGGTTAAATGTAAACTGTAAATTAGGTTAAACGCGCTGGTAGCAATGGTGATAAATATGCCAAAAAAGTACTACACTCGAATTATCGAAAATGAGCTCGACCAGCTGCTGGGTATATTCGGTGCCGTTCTCATCGAAGGACCGAAATGGTGTGGAAAGACGACCACGGCCGAGACCCGTGCGGCGTCCAGGCTCCTTCTCATGGACCCGTCCCGCAACTTCGAGAATCGCTTACGCGCCGAGACGGATCCGGCTCTTGCCGTTTCCGGCGAGGTGCCGCGGCTGATTGACGAGTGGCAGGAGGTTCCGAAGCTTTGGGACGCGGCACGGTTTGAGTGCGACAACCGCGGCGGTGAGCCTGGCCAATTCATATTTACGGGATCGGCAACACCGCGAGACGACGAACGCCCGATGCACAGCGGCGCTGGAAGATTCGCCAAACTGCGCATGGACACCATGACGCTTTTCGAACTCGGGAAATCCAGCGGTGCAGTTAAGCTATCGGGCATTATTTCTGGCGAAAAGTTCAATGGCGCTTTCGGATCGCTGGATTCCGCCTCGATTGCCGAGTGCGTTGTCCGCGGTGGATGGCCCACGGCGGTCGGTCGCGATGCACAGGCTGCGTCCGCGATGGCGAAACGTTACATCGGCATAGTCGCCGAAGAAGATTTGTCCCGCGTCGACGGCTCTCGCCGCGACCCTGAGAAGGTCAAAGCCGTCATCGAGTCGCTTGCGCGCAATGAATCCACTTTGGCGACACTCAAGACGCTCGTAGCCGATCTTGGCGGAGAGGTATCGAGACAAACGGCGGCATCGTATATATCTCTTCTCGCTCGGGTCAGCTTCGTTCGCGATATTCCCGCATGGAACCCCGCAATGAGATCCCCCGTGCACTTAAGAGACTCAAAGAAGCATCACCTCGCCGACCCGTCGCTGGCGGCCGCCGCACTCGGGGCGACCCCGGAGACACTACTGCTAGATTTCAAGACGCTCGGACTGCTTTTTGAATCGCTGGCGCTTCATGATTTGTGGGTTTATGCGCGAGCAAACGGAATGGGCCTCTATCACTATCATGATTCTCGCGATCTAGAAGTCGATGCGGTCATTGCGGCTCCCGGCGGAACGTGGATTCCGGTCGAAGTTAAACTCAGCTCTGCTCAAATCGAAGAGGCGTCTGACAGCCTTGTTGCTGTCGAGAAGCGCATGGTTGCCGCCGGAAACAACCCGCCGGTTTCGAAAGTTGTGATCATCGGGTTTGGTTCGCAAGCCTATGTTACCGAGCGTGGCGTCCAAGTTGTTCCGCTGGATGTTCTCGCGCCGTAACGCGACGGTCGAAGCGGGACGGACGCCACCATTGCGCGCGAGGACACGGCATCATCGATGATGCGGCGGCCACATTCGACAAAGAGTGTCCCCAACGACTAGTCGTTTAGGAACGTCCCCAATGACTAGGTAGAAAAACGCCCGCCGGCGGTGGTGCCGGCGGGCGCTGCTGTGCGATATGTCGCGTTGTGGGCTTAATGCCTCATAAAGTGGTACTCGATCACATTGCTGTAGGGGTGACCCGGGCCCACAATGCCCTGCGGGAACAGCGGCTGGTGCGGCGTGTCGGGGTACATCTCTGCCTCGAGGGCAAAGCCGGCGCCCCAGCCATAGTTGGCATCGTCCTTGGCGTGCTCGTCGCCCAGCCAGTTGCCGGTGTAGAGCTGCACGCCCGGGGCGGTGGTGTAGTAGTCCAGCTCACGGCCGGTCCACATCTCCTCGACGTGCATCGCGCGGCGCAGATTACGGCCGTACTGATAGCCATCGATGCACAGGCAGTGGTCGTAGCCACGGGCCTGCTTAATCTGCGGGTCGTCGGCCTCCATGCCGGGTGCAACGGGGCGCAGCTCACGGAAGTCAAACGGTGTTCCCTCGACCGGAGCAATCTCACCGGTGGGGATGTTCTGCTCGTTAATGGGCAGGTAGTGAGTGGCGTTAGCAACAAAGAAGTGCTCACAGTCCATGCCGGCGTTATGACCGGCAAGGTTAAAGTAGGTGTGGTTAGTCATGGACACATAGGTGGCGCGGTCGCTCTCGCAGCCATACTCGATACGGAAGCGTCCGGTGCGTGTAACGGTAAACACGGCCGTAAAGGTGCGGTTGCCGGGAAGACCCAGCTCGCCATCCTCAAGCGCGGTGGTCATGCGCACGGCGTTGTGGACCTCGTCGAGCTCAGCATCCCACACGCGCTTGTGCAGGCCGCGCTCAAGATCGCTGTGCAGGTTGTTGACGCCTTCGTTGGTGGGCATATGCCAGTCCGTGCCGGCGATGGTGATCGTGGCGCCCGCGGTGCGGTTGGCCACGGGGCCGATGGTCGCGCCAAAGCAGGCGGGGTTATCAAAGTAATCCTCGAGCTTATCGAAGCCCAGCACCACATCGCGCACGTTGCCGGGAATGTCGGGCACATCGATACCAAGCACGGTGGCGCCATAGTCCATAATGCGAACGCAGATCTCGGGCCCGTTGAGGGTGTAACGATGAACGGGGGTACCGCACGGCGCGGTGCCGAAAAGCTCGGAAGTGATCATTTGGTTCCTAACATCGAGGTATTTCGGACAAACTGTAGCGCGAACAGGCAAGATTATCACTACACCCCACTAAAGCAGGGGGTATTTTTCTCAAAAAAGTGATGATTTGGGCTGTGTGGGCGCTCATTTTTGGCGCGCGCGATTCTGATACAATTTGTTCGTTACTGTTTGAATGATATGCGCGCAAAGAACGGCGAGGATTTATCGTGATTAAGGCAGAGCGACAGGATAAGGTTCGTCAGCTGCTCGAGGAGCAGGGCACGGTCTCGGTCAAGGAGATTTCGGATGCGCTGGGCGTTTCGGACATGACGATTCGCCGCGACCTCGAAGAACTTGCGAGCCTAGGCGAGATCGAGCGCGTGCACGGCGGAGCCCGCAGTGCGCAGGGCCGTCCCCACGCTATGTTGCGCCATGAGTATTCGCACAGTGAAAAGCGCACCAAGCATGCCGAGGAAAAGCTGCAGATCGCATGCCGCGCTGTGGAGCTTATCGAGGAAGGCTCGACCATCTTTTTGGGTACGGGCACCACGGTTGAGCAGATGGCCTCGATGCTGCCGGCGTTTCGCCTGCGTATCGTGACCAATTCGCTTTCGGTGTTTAACCTGCTCGAGGCGCGCGAGGACTGCGAGCTGTGCCTCGTGGGCGGTATGTACCGTCGCCGCACTGCCGCTTTTGTGGGGCCGACGGCCGAGGATACCCTGCGTGCGCTGGGCATCGATGCGGCGTTTATCGGCGCCAACGGTATCTTGGACGGTGACGTATCCACGTCCAACATGGACGAGGGCCGCATCCAGCAGCTTGCCTTTAGCAAGGCTGACTCGCGCTATCTGATCGCCGACTCCAGCAAGATCGGCAAGCGCGATTTCTATACCTTCTGTCGCCTGGACAATTTAGACGCCGTGGTGTGCGAACCGGGTATTGCTGATGGAGATCGCGCTGCCATCGAGGAGCACACGCAGGTCATCTGTTAGCCAGCGTTGTGGGAGATACTTTTGCCCCTGCCATTGCGGAGCATTTACATCATCACGACGCATAATAGGTGCGCGTGCGGATTGCAGGTTTCCCTGTGCGATGAGTTGCAGCTGTTTTACGGTGCGGCATAGCATCCGTTATGCGTAAAGCTCGGT
>URBS01000012.1 GCA_900546085.1 uncultured Collinsella sp. | reverse complement strand
ACGGGAGGGAAAGCGAGGCTACTCGCCGAGCTTGGGATGCAGCAGCGACGGCGCAGCACCGAGCAGCATCTTGGTGTAGGGGTCCTGAGGGTGCTGGAAGACCTGCTTGGCCTCGCCCTGCTCGACGATCTTGCCGCCATTCATAACGATGATGTCGTCAGAGATATAGCGGACCGTCTGGATGTCATGGCTGATGAACACCATGGCCAGGCCGAGCTCCTTCTTAAGGTCGGTCAGCAGGTTCAGAATCTGCGCGCGGACCGAAACGTCCAGAGCCGAGGTGGGCTCGTCGGCGATGATGGCATCGGGGTTCAACGACAGGGCACGGGCAATTGCGACGCGCTGGCGCTGGCCGCCCGAAAGCTGGCCGGGAAGAACCTCGGCGGCAGAGCTGGGCAGACCGGTGAGCTCCAGGAGCTCCTTGACGCGCTTCTCCTGCTCGGCCTCGGTACCCAGGTTGTGGACGCGCATGGGGTCGAGCAGCTGCTCGCGAACGACCATGCGGGGATTGAGCGCCGTAGCCGGATTCTGGAACACGACCGAGATGACACGGCCCATGTGACGACGGTCCTCGGCGGTACGCTTAGTAACGTCCTTGCCCTTAAAGTAGACCTTGCCGCTCGTTGGGGCCTGCAGGCCGCACATGACGTTAGCGGTGGTGGACTTTCCGCAACCGGACTCGCCGACGATGCCGATCGTCTGACCGGGCATGAGCTTAATCGTTACACCCTGGACGGCGTGAACCAGGTTGGGGTGCAGAATCGAGCCGGTACGGGTCCTAAAGGTGACGTGGACGTCATCAAGGAAGATGATCGGCTCGACGCCGTTGACTGCAGTCTCGCTCATCTACATCACCTCCGCGTGAGGGGTCAAACCATTTGCCTTGAGCACCTCGTCGGGGAGCTCGGAATAGAAGTGCTCGGTGCCGGGCACGCGCTTGAAGACCGGACGGGTGTCCAGGCCAATGCGCGGATGGCTCGAGCGGGGCGCGAAGCGATCGCCCTTGGGGAAATCGCGCGGGCTCGGAACGGCGCCGGGTACCTGGTGCAGACGGCCCGAACCGCTCTCGATGGACAGAACGGAGCCCAGAAGACCGCGGGTGTACTCGTGGATCGGGTTAGTGAGCAGCTCCTTGGTGGGCGCCTGCTCGATAACCTGACCGGCGTACATAACCGTGATGTTATGGGCGACCTCGGCGACCAGCGCCAAGTCATGCGAGACGAAGATCATGGCAAAGCCGAGCTTGGCCTGAAGGTCGTTGAGCAGCTTGATGACCTGCTTCTGGACGGTAACGTCCAGAGCGGTCGTGGGCTCGTCGCAGATGACCAGCTTGGGGTCGCGGGTAAGGGCCATAGCGATCAGGACACGCTGACGCTGGCCACCGGAAAGCTCATGCGGGTAGCTCTCGAGCGTACGCTTGGGGTCGAGGCCCACGAGCTCCAGGAGTTCCTCGGCGCTGCGGGTGCCGCCGCGCTTGGTGAGCTGCTTCATCTGGGCAGAGATGAGCATGGAGGGGTTGAGCGAGGACAGGGCGTCCTGATAGACCATAGCGATATCGGTACCGCGCAGGCCGAACCACTCCTTCTTGCTCATCTTGAGCAGGTCGCGGCCCTCCCAGAGGACCTCGCCGGAAAGGTGCTCGTCATCGTCGGTCAGGCCCATGATGGCCAGCGTGGTGATGGACTTACCGCAACCGGACTCGCCCACCAGGCCCATGGTCTGACCAGGACGGACGTCAAAGTTGACATGGTCGACGACGTTGATATCGCCGTGATGCTCAAACTGAATGCAGAAGTCACGGACCGAGAGAATCGGTTCGACAGACTCGTCGGGCACATGGCGATCGTCACGCTTGAGCTCGACATCGCGCAGGGCGCCAAGGCGAGCGGAGAGGGACTGGGCCTGCTCCTTGTAGGCGCGAACGGGGTCGGAGACCAGCAGGTCGGCCTCGCGACGCTTGGAGGAATCGGTCGGATCCAGGGCGGCGGAGGGAGCAGCGGCCATGGCGTCGGTAATGCCCTCGGAGAGGATGTTGAGCGCCAGGCAGGTGATCATGATGGCCAGGCCCGGGAACAGCGCCTGCCACCAACGGCCGGCGAGCACGCCGCCGCGGGCGTCGGCGAGGATGTTGCCCCAGGTAGCGGTGGGCTCCTGGATACCAGCGCCGATGAAGGTCAGCGAGGCCTCGAAGATGATGGCGTCGGCGACCAGGGTAACGGTGAAGACCATGATCGGGGCGATGCAGTTACGCAGAACATGCTTGATCAAAATCCACGGAGCCTTGGCGCCGGAAACGATGACCGCGCGGACATAGTCCTCGCCGTACTCGGACACGATGTTGGCGCGCACGATACGGGCAATCTGCGGAGTGTACATAAAGCCGATGGCGAAGATGATCGACGGCACGGAGTTGCCCAGGATGGAGACGAAGACGGCCGCGAGGGCGATGCCCGGGATGGACATGATGATGTCCAGGATACGCATGATCGTCTCGGAAACGGCCTTGCGCGAAACCGCCGCAAGGGCGCCCACGACCGAGCCGCAGACCAGAGCCATGGCAGTGGCGCCAAAGCCGATAATCAGCGAGTAACGACCACCGTAGAGCATGCGCGACAGAATGTCGCGACCCTTATCGTCGGTACCGAAGATAAATCCGTTGCCGGGAGCCTGGCGAGCCGTAAAAATCTCGACCGGGCTATAGGGGGCAAGAAGGGGCGCCAGAATCGCAGTCAGGGCGACCAGCACCAACACGACGGCGGCAATCTTAGAAGACAGCGTCATCTTCTTCCAGCCACCGAGCTTGAGCCCCTTGGAGGCAGCCTTCTCGAGCTGCTCGGTTTGCTTCTCTCGAATCTTTACCATAATCTACACCGTCCTGATGCGCGGGTTGATGAGCAGGTAGAGCATGTCAACCACGATGTTGATGATGATGAAGGCAAGAGCAACGACGATAACGACGCCCTGAACCAGGTTCGCCTCGTTGCCCTGAACGCCCTGCAGAATCGCGGTGCCCATGCCGGGGAGGTTGAAGATAACCTCGATGACGACGGCGCCGCCCATGAGGTAACCGATCTTAAGACCGAGGGTGGTGACCGGGGTGATCAGCGCATTGCGAAGAACGTTGATGCCGACGACGACCTTCTCGGGAACGCCGGCGCCGCGAGCCATACGGACATAATCCTTATCGAGCTCCTCGACCATGGCGGTACGCACGATACGAGTCATCTGGCCCGTCAGCGGAAATGCCAAGGCGATAGCGGGCATGATCATACGTCCCAGATAGCCAGCCGGATTCGTGGTGAAGTGAGGCAGAGCACCCGATGCCGGAAGCACCTTAAGGTAGGAAGAGAACAGCAGGATCAACAGAACGGCAAGCCAGAACGACGGGGTTGCCAAGCCGGCGATGGAAAAGACGCGGATCACTTGGTCCGGCCATTTGTCGCGATACAGTGCCGCGATGACGCCGAGTAAAAACGAAACGACCGCACCGATGGCAAGGCCGATGAAGGTCAGCTGCATCGTGACGGGCAGGGCCGTGGAGATGCGCTTGGCAACGGAGTTGCGAGCAGCACCATAGGTGCCCATGTCGCCATGGATCAAATCGCCCATATAGCGCACGTAGCGCACAGGCCAGGGGTCGTCCAGACCATACTTCTCATGGTACTCGGCAACCGCCTCGGGCGAGGCACCGTCACCCAACGCCGTGTAGGCGGGGTCGGTCTTGGAGAACGACATAAGGAAGAACACCAGGACGGTGACGCCCAATGCCATGATCGGCAGCGCCACAAGACGCCTTCCAATCAAACGTAGCAAGTTGTTCACGTTCTCTCCCCTTTCTTTTGTCGGTAGGACCAACTGGTATATGAGTACGGATACTCATTACAAGACCCGAGCGACATCGAGGTCGCCCGGGTCTTTGTTTCAACTATGAGGATACGGTCCCAACGACCGACATCCTGCATACAGACTCAAGCGAGTCTTACGCCTTGACGGTCGCAACGCCCCTGAAGGACATGCTCGTCGTGCCGATGCCCTTGAAGCCATCGAGGGCCTCGCCGTTGGGCGCAGTGGACGGATCGTCCCAGGAAGCGGAGACGGTCTTGACGTGGACAACGGGGTACAGAACGGCGTTGTCGGCAATGATGTCGAAGCACTCGTTCCACTTCTTCTGCTGCTCATCGCCCTCAGCGGCAAGAGCCTCGTCCATGAGACCGTGGAGCTTCTGCCACTCAGCGGACTCCTTCCACGGGCAACGGGTCTGCATCCAGACGTTGTCGCCGTACCACCAGTTGAGCAGCAGGTCGGGGTCGGCGCCGAAGCAGGAAGGATCGCCAGGGGCAAGGAGGATATCGTAGGCCTCGCCGCCGTCGATGGCAGCGTAGGTGGCCGGCGAGGTATCGGTCTGGATGGTCACATCGAAGCCGAGAGCGTCGAGGTCATTCTTGACCTGGGCGGCCATGCCCTTAATCTGCTCGTTGTCGGTGGTGCGCAGGGTAATGGCACCCGGGGTGATGCCAGACTCCTCGATGAGCTTCTTAGCCTTCTTGGCGTCGGTCTTGTACACCGTGGAAGCCTCATGATAGTTGGTGAAGCTCTTGGGCAGGTAGCAGCTGGCAGCGGTGGCAAGGCCGGCGAAGGTGTTGCTGGCCATCTTCTCGGTGTCGAGCGCATACATGACAGCCTGACGGACCTTGACGTTGTTCCAAGGCTCCTTGGCGACGTTGAACATGATGAAGCGGGTGCCGAAACCCTGAACGTTATCGATCTTGCAGCCGGCGCTCTCGAGCTGGTCGACGGCGTCAGCGGTAACGAGCTCCATAACGAGCGTGGAGCCCTCCTGCTGAGCGGTAACGCGAGCGGTGGGGTCGGTCAGGATGCTGTACTGGATCTTCTTATCCTCGGCAGCATACTCACCGTTGTACTCGGGGTTGGGAACCAGGGTGATCTCGGTATCGGAGATAGAGTCGTACATCCAGGGGCCGGAGCCGATCGGCTGCTTGGCGCGATCCTCCTCGGTCTGGGTGGCCGGGGTAACGCGGACGATGGCCAGACGATCCTTGAGCAGGGAGAAGTTGGGGACCTTGGTCTTGACCGTCACGGTGCTGGCGTCCTTGGCCTCGATGGACTCGAAGGGCTGGAAGAACGGAGCATAGGTAGCGGAAGCGGCGCAAGCGGTGTAGGAGGCAACGACATCGTCAGCGGTGACCTCGGTGCCATCGGAGAACTTGGCGCCCTTGCGGATGGTGACCTCGAAAGTGGTGTCGTCCACAGACTTGGGATCGTCGGTGGCGAGCTCTTTGAAGGTGCTGTAGTCGTGGTAATCGATGCCGTAGAGGCCCTCGACGACGTGCCAGTTAGCACCCAGGCCCACAGCGGAGCCGGTGCTGGCGGGATCGAAGCTGGACGGAGCGTAAGCGGAACCAGCGGTGATCACGCCGCCGCCACGGTTGGCGGAATCGGTGGAACCGGAAGCGGAACCCTCGTCGCTAGAGCTGCCACCGCAGCCGGTGAGACCAAGCCCTGCGACAGCAGCGACGCTGCCGGTGAGGCCGAGGAACGAACGCCTGGACATACCCTTGTTGATGATGGCCATGTCTTCTCCTATCAATAGAGAATCTTACCCGGGAGCGCCTAGACGTGCCCCCGCGCAACTTGCGGACGATATATACCTTACCTACCGACGAACCCAACTGAGGTGCCGCGCTCGGCGACCGATACATACATACGCTTGAACGGTATTTGCTACCGTTCACCGAATTCATTGACAAACGATTCGCCAGACAGTATGTATCGACGAGGTGAGATATCAGTCTTCGTCAACCCGCAGGATAGCAGGGTTGTTCACCATGGCTAGTCAAACGTTTTAGCGTTAATTAAACCCGAAATCGGCTGGTAATCGCCGTGAAATAAATGATTGAAAATCACGCAATCATGTATATCAGTTGTTTAGAGGCGTGTTTAGTTTTCGGATTGCTTTGCCGCCGCCTCGGCGCGCTCGGCATTCCATGCAACGAGCGCCTCGTGAACCGCTTTGGCGACATCGGCAGGAATGCCTCGAACTTCCGCGATCTCTTGCTCGCTCGCCGCGCGCAAACGCTTCATCGAGCCAAAATGGCGCATAAGGGCACGTTTTCTGGTGGGTCCCACGCCTGGAACGTCATCGAGTACCGAAACCGTCATGGCTTTATCGCGCAATTCGCGATGGAACGTGATGGCAAAACGGTGCGATTCATCGCGCACCTGTTTAATTAGATAGAGCGACGCGGACCCGGTCGGCAGCACGACGGGAGTCTCGTCCCAAGGCACGAAAACCTCCTCATCGGCCTTTGCCAAGCCACAAACTGGTATATCGAGCCCAAGAGCCTCAAGTTGCTTGATCGCAGCGGTCAATTGCGGCTTACCGCCATCGACAACGAGCAAATCGGGGCGCGAGCCAAAGCGCTCGTCGGCCATGCGCTCGGGAGCATAACGTCGTCCCAAAACCTCGGACATCGACACGAAGTCGTTTGCCTCGTCCAATTCGGCCTGAATTTTAAAACGACGATACTGACTCTTGTCGGCGCGCCCGTTGGTAAACACCACCATCGAGGCGACCGTAAAGGTGCCATGCAGTGTAGAGATATCGAAGCACTCGATACGCAACGGCGGCGATGGCAGCGCCAACGCACTTTCGAGCTCCAGGAGCGCTTGATTGGTGCGGTCGTCAGCGTACCCCGTTCGCATCATGTAGCGCATGAGGGCATGGCGCGCATTTTTGGATGCCATATCGAGCAGACGGTGCTTTTCGCCACGCTGCGGCCTATGGAGATGGCAGGAACGCTCACGCTTGCCCGCAAGCCACTCCCCCAGCGCTTCCGCATCCTCAAGCTCGACGGAAAGGTTGACCTCAGCTGGAATATCAGCCGTCTCGTCGTAATAGCGCTTAAGAAAGCCCGACTGGAGCTCTTCCTCGTCAACATCAAGACCCTTGTCGAGAATGAACTCGCAGGTGCGAACTGTTCGGCCCTCGCGAACGACGAAGACGCAAGCGGCGGAGATGGTCTCCTCGCGATAGAAACCGATGACATCTATATCGACACTGGAGGGAAAAACGACTTGCTGACGATCGTCCAGACCCCTGATGACCTCCAAACGACGTTTGACGCGTGCCGCGCGCTCAAAGTCGAGCGCCTCAGCGGCATCCGTCATCTCGGAGGTCAGCTCATCGACGACATCCTTGCGATGGCCCGACAAAAAGCGCTCGACACGCTTGACGTTCTTGGCATAGTCTGCCGGGGAAATCACGCCGACACACGCACCCGGGCCGCGCCCGACATGGTAGTCAAAGCAGGGGCGCCCGTTTTGCGCGCAAATCATATTGACGATGTCTTCCTCGCCCTTGTGGGACTCGACGATACGGCGACAACGACGCCACTCCGCACAGGATGCGGAGCAGATGGGGATAACCTTGCGCAGCGTATCTATCGTCTCACGTGCCGCGCGGCTATCGGTATAAGGTCCAAAATAGCGCGTTCCCGGCTTATGACGCTCACGCGTGTATTTGATAGCGGGATACAGGTCGCCCTTTGTAATGGCGATAAAGGGGTAGCTCTTGTCATCCTTGAGGTCGACGTTAAAGTACGGATGGTACTGACCAATCAAATTGCGCTCGAGCACCAACGCCTCGTGCTCGGTCTCCACCACGATATAGTCAAAGCTCGCCACCAGCTGCATCATAAGCGGGATCTTCTGGCGCTCGTCCTGCAGCGTCACGTACTGACGCATACGGGCGCGCAGGTTTTTCGCCTTGCCCACGTAGATGACATCGCCCTTGGCGTCTTTCCAAAGGTAGCAGCCGGGCTGCGTGGGAACGCGCGAAACCTGCTCGGCAAGCGTTGGAATGTTGTCGTGACCGGCCACGCGCACCTACTTGCGACGAAGCAGCGCCGAGACCTCGGGCATCTTAAGGATGACGGCAAGGCCAAAGGTAACAGCAAGCGAGACGACACCCGCAACGCAAACGTAGCCAAGAGTAATCAGAATCGAGCCGCCAAGTGCCCCGACAAAGCGTTCAAGCGCCCACATGACGCCGGCGCCTGCGGCAGCACCCAGGCCACCGAGCAAAAGGCCAAAGAACCCGCCATGCAGGATGGATTTAACCTGAAGACCACGCAGGCGGCGACGCAGCCACCACAGCGAACAGCCGACCAAGATCACGTAGTCGACGACATACGAAAGCGCGATTGCCGGCATACCGAAGCCCAGCACAACGCCAAACAGCAGAACCGAGCCGGCCTGGCCGATGGCGGAATACAGGCAATAGCGGCTATAGGGCTTCATGTCGAGCAAGGCAGAGAAGCTCTTCTGCATCAGCACGACCACGCCGTAGAGCGGCAGCGAGAACGCCAGGTAGACAAGGAACTCGGACACCAGCGCCACGCCGGACTCATCGAACTTGCCAGCGCAGTAGATCATGTTGAGCGGACGCGCGAAGACAATCAGGTACAGCGCGAACGGAACCAGGAAGAACAGCATCTGGGCGACGCCACGCGAAATGCCCGTGCGAACGCTGTCGTAATCCTTCTCCTGTGCGTCGTGAGAGAGCTCGGTATAGAGCGCCGTCGAAAGCGAGGCGGCAATCAGCGCGTAGGGCAGCGTGTACCACAGGCGCGCATAGGCGATGACGGAAGGACCGGTCTCGGGCTGGACCACCAGCGCGGCAGCGTTCGTGATAGAAGTCGAGACAAACATGCACACCGTAGCGAGCAGCGTCGGGATACCGAGCGCAATCGTCTGGCGCAGTGCGGGGTCCTTAAAGTCGATATGGATATGGGGATGCACGCCGTGCTTGCCAAGCGCGGGGATCTGACAAGCCATCTGAACAAAGACACCGAGGGTCGTACCGGCCGCAATCAAGATGATGCCGGCACGTTCGCCAAACTGTGCGGACACGGGCGCAAAGCCCATAAAGCTCGCAATGACGATCACATTGTTGAGGACCGGGGCAAACGTCGACCAGAAGTAGTCGCGGTGTGCGTTGAGAACGCCCGAGAACACCGAGCCCAAACCATAAAACAGAATCTGGATGGCGAAGAAACGGAACATGAACGCAGCGGTATCCATGCTGCCGCCGTCACCCGAAAGGAACGATTGCGTCCAAATAAAGCCCGGAGCGAACACGGTCCCCAGCAACGAAATGCCACCCAGCACCAATAGCAGAATACCGAGCAGGTTGCCCACGTACTCGTTCGAGGCCTCGCGACCCTGCTCACGCCTCACGCCCATGTACACGGGCAAAAACGCCGTCACGAGCATGCCGCCCATCACGAGTTCGTAGAGCATATTGGGCAGGTTGTTGGCGACCTGATAGGAGGACGAGAGCAGCGACATGCCGATAGCGGCCGCCATTGCCCATGTGCGGATAAAGCCGGTGACGCGAGACACGATGGTCAGGATGGTCATAAGCCCGGCGGAACGACCAACCGTGGAGTAGTCCGACGAGCCCATATCATCAGTGCCATCTCGCGACGAAGAAGCTTCGGATGAGGGTGTCTGAGGCGCAGATTCTTTTGCAAAATGAGCTCCGCACTTCAATTCTTCCTGCGGCATCGCTCAGTCCTCTCTCGTAATCGGGGCGACCGTCGCCCCGCAAAATGCAATTAAATCATCGGGTGCAAGCTCAAGCTGATAACCACGCTTGCCTCCCGAAATAAAAATGGTATCCCAAAGGACACATGTCTCATCAATGAGCGTCCGGTAGCGTTTTTTCATACCGACCGGACTGCAGCCGCCGCGAACGTAGCCAGTCGCCGCAAGCAAATCCTTCACATGCATCATGGCCAAGGACTTCTCCCCCGCGGCACGCGCGGCGGACTTTAGATCGAGCTCGTCGGCAACAGGGATGCAGCACACGACATGGTCGTTGGACGGCGTCACGCAGACCAAGGTCTTAAATCCTTGTCCGGGCTCCTCGCCAAGCTGCTCCGAAATCGCGACCCCCAGGCCCGCCGACTCATCACCATCGTCTTCGTACGTATGTAGAACATAGGAAATGCCGGCGCTTTCCAGCTCGCGCATCGCATTGGTTTTTGGCGTCTTTACAGCCTTTGCCATGGCATATCCTTTCCCTCGCATTCGGACGCAAGGATTAAGTATATGTCCAATTCGGCTGCATACGTCACTTCGACACAGCAAGCGCCATCGAATCACAAGGAGTCGATGGCGCCCATAAACTGAATCGCCTATTTATTGAGCATCAAGTTGAGCCTGACGCTCCCGGTCACGCCTGAGCAACGGCGCCAAAAACTTGCCCGTATAACTTTGCGGACAGTCCGCGACCTGCTCCGGTGTGCCCGAAACCACGACGGTTCCGCCGCCGTTACCGCCCTCGGGGCCCATATCGATCAGGCGGTCGGCAACCTTGATGACATCAAGGTTGTGTTCAATCACCAGCACCGTGTTGCCCGCATCGACCAAGCGCTGCAGCACATCGAGCAGCTGGCGGACGTCCTCAAAATGAAGGCCGGTCGTCGGCTCATCCAAAATATAGAACGTCTTGCCCGTCTGGCGTCGATGAAGCTCCTTGGCGAGCTTCACACGCTGCGCCTCGCCGCCCGAGAGCGTCGTGGCGGGCTGGCCCAGGCTCACGTAGCCCAAGCCTACATCGTACAGCGCCTGGAGCTTGCGCTTAATCTGCGGGATATTCCCAAAGAAGGCCAGTGCCTCGGTGACGCTCATGTCGAGCACGTCCGAGATGGTCTTACCACGGTAGGTGACCTCAAGCGTCTCGCGGTTATAGCGTTTGCCGCCGCAGACCTCACAGGGGACATAGATATCGGGAAGGAAGTGCATCTCGATCTTAATTTGTCCGTCGCCCTTGCATGCTTCGCAGCGACCGCCGCTCACGTTAAAGGAGAAACGTCCCGGCGAGTAGCCACGCGCCTTCGACTCCGGCGTACTCGCAAACAGCGCGCGAAGATCATCCCACAGGCCAATGTACGTAGCAGGGTTGGAACGCGGCGTGCGACCAATCGGCGACTGGTCGATATCGATAACCTTATCGATACACTCGATGCCCTCGATTTTCTTATACGGACCCACAGGGCGCGTCGAACGGTGAATGGCATTCGTAAGGGCAGGTGCGATGGTGTCGGTAACCAGGGAGCTCTTACCCGATCCCGACACGCCGGTAACGACCGTAAGCGTACCAAACTCGATCTTGGCGGTAACGTTTTTGAGGTTGTTGGCGCGGGCGCCCGTAATCTTAAGGCAGCCGCGACCGGGCTTGCGGCGTTCATCGGGAACCCGAATCATTCGCTTGCCGGTCAGGTAGGCACCCGTCATCGAATCGGGGCACGCCATGATATCGGCAGGCGTTCCCGCGGCGACCACGTGTCCGCCGTTCACGCCCGCGCCGGGGCCCATGTCGATCACATAGTCGGCAGCACGAATCGTATCCTCATCATGCTCGACGACGATGACGGTATTGCCGATATCGCGTAGGCGCTCAAGCGTCTTGATCAGGCGCTCGTTATCGCGCTGATGGAGGCCAATCGATGGCTCGTCCAAAATGTACAGGACACCCATGAGGCCGGCGCCGATCTGCGTTGCCAGGCGAATGCGCTGGGCCTCGCCTCCGGAAAGCGTCGCCGAGGCACGATCGAGGGTCAGATAGTCGAGTCCGACATCGACCAGAAAACGCAAGCGCTCCAGGATTTCCTTGACGATGCGCCCGCCGATAAACTGTTGGCGCTCGGTGAGTTCCAAGCCCTCAAAAAACTCGAGCGACTCGCGGCACGATAGGCAACAGACCTCGTAAATGGACTTACCGCCTACGGTAACAGCGAGCATCTCGGGGCGCAAACGAGCGCCGTGGCAGCTCGAGCACGGCTCCTCGCGGATGTACTTCTCCAAGCGCGCCTTGGTGTTCTCATTCGTCGTCTCGGTATAGCGCTCGTACAGGATATTGCGCACGCCCGAGAACTTGGTGTCCCACTGGCTGCGGCGCCCATCGAGCTTTTGATAGTCGACCGAAATCTTCTGGTCGCCCATGCCGTCTAAAAACGCGCGACGCACCCGCGGAGGCAGATCCTCCCACGGCGTATCGACGCTCACCTTAAAGTGTTTGCAGACCGCAGCGAAAATCTGCGGATAGTAGTTAGAGTTGCCAAACAGGCTGCCAAAGACCCCGTCGGCGATCGACTTCGAGGGGTCTTCGATTAGGGCCTCGGCATCGACCGTCTTCTTAAAGCCCAGGCCATCGCACTCTGGGCACGCGCCATAGGGCGCGTTGAACGAGAAATCACGCGGCTGCAGGTCATCGATGGAGTGCCCATGCTCCGGGCACGCTAACGCCAGCGAATACTCCAGCAACTCGCCTTCGGTCCCCTCGGGAGCGTCGCGGTCGGGCAGCAAGTATACGTTCACATTGCCGTGCGCCAGTGCGGTCGCCTGCTCAACAGACTCGGCGATACGGCCCAGAGAGTTCTCGCGAATCACGATGCGGTCGACCACGACCTCGATATCGTGCTTGAACTTCTTGTCCAGATCGATCGGATCGTCGAGCGAGCGCACTTCACCGTCGACACGCACGCGGCTAAAGCCCTCGGCGCGAAGGTCCTCAAACAGTTTGGTGTACTCGCCTTTTCGCCCGCGCACCACCGGTGCCAGCACAAACGCGCGACGGCCCTCCCCCGCCGCCAAGACCTTGTCGGCAACCTGGTCGGTCGTCTGACGCTCAATGACGCGGCCGCATTCGGGACAGTGCGGGGTGCCCACACGGGCGAACAGCAGGCGCAGATAGTCATAAATCTCGGTTACGGTGCCAACCGTCGAGCGAGGGTTTTTAGACGTCGTCTTTTGGTCGATCGACACCGCCGGCGAAAGGCCGTCGATTGAATCCAAGTCGGGTTTGTCCATCTGGCCCAAGAACTGGCGCGCATAGCTCGAAAGACTCTCGACGTATCGACGCTGGCCCTCGGCATAGATAGTGTCAAATGCCAGCGAACTCTTGCCCGAGCCAGAAAGACCGGTAATGACCACGAGTTGGTCACGCGGAATGGAAACATCGATATCACGGAGGTTGTGCTCACGAGCGCCGCGAATAACGATAGAAGAATCAGACATGGAAGCTCCTTGCCTCCTATTGCATCGAATCATACTGCCGATGAGTTTAGCGCACTCGACGCGCACAGATGTTCGTAATACAAGATTCGCAGACCTTTAGCTTTGCGTATCGGGCGCTTTGTTTCTCGAAATGCCGTGGAAAGGTTACAGTAATCTAATACTGAACTTAATTTGCCGTAACAGAGGAACGTCCATGACCGAAGATATCCCCCTTGAAATCACTTCGAGCGACATGGCCAATCTGCCCATATTCATCGCCGTCCTTATCGTGGCCATCGTCGTGGTGCGCGTATATTTTTCAATCAAACACAATGAAAAGCCGCCCATTGCCCGCGTCTTTTGGTGCGCGACGCTCCTCATCCCGCTCGGCGTGGTAGCTGCATGGATTACGAATCAATTGCTCGTAAATGAGGACAGTTCCCTATGGGTCCTTTCTTATTCGGCGCTCGGTGCTGCCGCCGTCATACTTCTTGTCGAACCCTTGGTTTCGGGACTTATCGACCAAACCGATCTTGCGATGGGAACGGTTGCCTGTATTTGCCGTGACATCCTTGTCATCGCCGCTGTTTCAGCGCTCTCGTTCGTTTCACTCGAAATTGCCTGTAACGAAACGTTCTATCGCATTCCCGCCAACTCATTCGGGTTTTCCGTCGGGCTGCTCGCGACGGTTCTGCTCTCCCTTTATTTGCTGGGACAGCGTCATGGAGGCGTCATGGCCCTCGTGCCCGTCGCCTGTTGCATCCTTGGCATTGCCGAGCACTTCGTCATAACGTTTAAAGGCGAGGCCATCCTGCCAAGCGATATCTTGGCCCTTGGCACCGCAATGGAAGTGAGCGAGGGATACGAGTTTACCTTTACCGCCGGAATCGTAACCTCTCTAGCCCTGCTGGAGATTTCCCTGGGGCTTCTTTCGCTTATCCGACCGAGAAAGCTCCGTACGCCCACCCATGTCTTCCCCGCAATCGCCGCCAACCTCTGCGCTTTTCTGCTCGTGACCGTTGTGGGGCTCTCGGGCTTTTCCAGCATCGACTTGGAGCAGGCGCTGAATTTTGGATTTGACCGTTGGCAGCCCATCACCACGTATGCGTCTCAGGGTTTTATCACTTCGTTCACCGAAATGGTCAACGAGTTGCCCATTGAGAAGCCCGAAGACTATACGCCCGATGAGGCGCAGAGCATCGAGCAGGAGCTCGCCGCCACCTACGACAGCACGTATGGCTCGAGCGAGCAGCGCGCGGCGGCCGTTGCCCAGTTCAATGAAATCAAGCCGACGATTGTTGCCGTCATGAACGAGAGTTTTAGCGACCTTTCGTGCTTTGAGCAGCTCCAGGCGGCCGGGTACACCGGCCCCGCATTCTACAACTCGCTTCCCGACACACTTGTTCGCGGCACCATGCTCGCTTCGGTCGCCGGTGGCGGAACGGCGAACTCCGAATTCGAATTTTTGACCGGAGCGACAACGGCCTTTGTCGGATTAGGCAAAATCCCCTATCAGCTATATCAGATGAATGGCGTCAACAGCCTGGCAAAGGACCTTAAGGAGCTTGGGTATACCGCCACCGCTATGCACCCGCAAAACCCCGTCAACTACCATCGAGATAAAATCTATCAGCAGCTGGGCTTTGGAGACTTTCTTTCAATCGGCGATTTCGAAGGTGCGCCCTGTTACCATGCCGGCGTATGCGACTACGCCACCTACGACAAGATACTCGACCTGCTTAGAACCGACGAAGCCCCACAGTTCATCTTTGACGTCACGATGCAAAATCACGGCGGCTACGACTATGGCACCGTTCCCGCCGAGGAGCTGACAAACTATTGGGTCGAAGGAGCCAGCGAGGGTGCCAATAGCGCGCTCAACACCTATCTTACCTGCATCAACGCATCCGACCGGGACCTCGAGTACTTTATCAACGAGCTCCGCAATATCGGCAGACCGGTTGTCCTTGTCTTTTTTGGCGACCATCAGCCGAGCGCCGCAACGACTCTCAACGACGAGCTGTACCCTCAGGAAGATACGGCAAGCCACGCTTTCCGTATCTATCAGTCAACATATTTCGTCTGGGCTAACTATGAAATCGCCGGCGATACCGAGCTCAACGTCTACGACACCGTCGGGGCAAACGAGATTGCAGCCATTACCCTTAATAAGATCGGCGCCCCGCTCACCGACTATCAAAAGGCTCTGCTAGCAACAAGGTCAGATGTGCCCACCATCAATGTCGCCGGCTACCTTGGTGCCGACGGGCTGCGCTACGACTTGGAATCTGAAGACAGCCCATACGCCTCGACGATCGACAAGCTGCAGCGCATGCAATACCTCGAGTTCGCCAGCAAAGTTCAGTAAGCCCGCCCATTCGCTTGGACCCATCGTATTGCAAGCACGCTCGGCCCAAATGCATCGCAAATGACTCCCGCTCGCAAACGAGGGTACAATGACGCTCGTGTCACACCACGGGGCCCCGGCCCCAACATATACAAAGGAGTCATACATGGGTTGCGAGCACGCACAGGCCGCCGGCGGACAAACGTCGCCGTCGCAATTTGAGGAGAACACGCTGTCCGAGGTCAAACGCGTCATCGCCGTGCTTTCCGGCAAGGGCGGTGTCGGCAAGTCGTTTGTCACCGGTGCTATCGCCACCGAGCTTGCCCGTCACGGCCACAAGGTCGGCGTCCTCGATGCCGACATCACCGGTCCCTCTATCCCCAAGATGTTCGGTATGAGCGGACGCCACGTCCATGCCCTTGGCAACCTTATGCTGCCCGAAATCTCCGAGCACGGCGTCAAGGTCATGAGCTCCAACCTGCTGCTCCAAAACGAGACCGACCCCGTCCTTTGGCGCGGTCCGGTCATCGCAGGCGCCATTAGGCAGTTCTGGAGCGAGACCTCGTGGGGCCCCATCGACTACCTGCTGGTCGACATGCCTCCGGGAACAGGCGACGTCGCTCTCACCGTCTTCCAGTCACTGCCCGTCGACGGCATCGTCATCGTCACGAGCCCGCAGGATCTGGTCTCGATGATCGTCGCCAAGGCGGTCAACATGGCCGAGAAGATGAACGTCCCCATTCTGGGCATCGTCGAGAACATGAGCTATATTGAGTGCCCCGACTGCGGCAAGAAGATCGAGGTCTTTGGCAAGAGCAAGCTCCCCGAGGTCGCAGAGCGCTATAACCTCGACATCTTGGGCACGCTTCCCATTAATCCGGCACTCGCCGAGGCCTGCGATAAGGGCGAGGTCGAGACCGCACTGCCCGATGGCATGTTGCCCAAGGCAGTCTCTGCCGTCGAGGCCATTACCCCGCACGAGACCGACGAGGCCTAAGTGAACACGAGCGCCTTCTATGACGTCCTGGTAATCGGCGGCGGGGCTTCAGGCCTCGCCGCCGCCATTACGGCCGCACGCGCTGGCAAAAGCGTCTGCATCGTTGAGCGCGATGCCGCCTGCGGCCTTAAGCTCCTTGCGACCGGCAACGGCCGCTGCAACCTCTCCAACGAATCGATTGATCCACAGCGGTATAACCACCCCGCATTCGTTGAATCCGTTATGGGCCCCTGGCCCGAACAAGAGCTTATGGGTTTCTTCTCCTCGCTGGGCATCATGACAACCTCCGAGGAAGGCCGGCTGTACCCGCGCTCCCTTCGCGCCGAATCGGTGCGCGACGCGCTTCTCAACGTTTGCGACCGCCTAGGTATCACCTTAATCTGCGGAGCCAACGTTGCCTCGGCGCACAAAGCTTCCGAAGGCTGGGCACTCCAAATAGACCGTCCAGCGCGGGCGCTCAAGGCAAAAAAGCACGACGACCGAAAATCGGAGCTCCGCTCGCTTCGGAAAGCGCTCGCCGATGTCCCTCGCAAGAACGAGGCCCTGCAGGCACATGCCGTAATTATCGCCACGGGCGGCAACCCCACCGGTATCGCCGATACGTTTAGCCTCCCCCTCACTTCGCTGCGCCCCATCCTCTGCCCCGTATCGGCAACGGTCGTTGGCGATCAGGCGGCACTCAAGACGTTGGATGGTCTGCGCGTCCGCGCCCGCTTGACGCTCACCCGTAACCATAGTGAGCTCTGGCACGAAAACGGTGAAGTACTGTTTCGAGCCTTCGGCATCTCGGGCGTCGCTGTCTTCAACCTCTCCCGTCGTATCCAGCGCGGCGATACGATCCTGCTCGACGTTTTCCCCGACCTCTCCAAAGACGAGCTGCTCGATATGCTCAACCGGCGCGTTGAGCTGCTCGGCGGCTTTTCGCCCCGCGATCCCCGTTGGCTCGACGGCATGCTCGCCCCGCAACTCTCCCACGTCGTCTGCACGGCGTTCGAGCAGTGCCATCCAGGCTCCAACGATGTCATCCACCTGGTCTCGATCCTCAAGCACTTTAAGTTGCTCGTCGAGGGAACAGCCGAGGAGCGCACGGCGCAGGTCACGCGTGGTGGCGTATCTGTCGAGAGCATCTCAACACCCAGTCTACGCGCGCGCAGCGCTGTCGACGCCCCGCTTTACGTCTGCGGCGAAGCGCTCGACATCGACGCCGATTGCGGAGGCTTTAACCTTGCGTGGGCCTGGCTCTCGGGCATTCGCGCTGCAAGCAGCCTGTAGCCGCGCAGTCTATAATCAAAAACGCATTCGGGCCGTCTGGGATACCGGACGGCCTCTTTCTTGCCTCTAAGGAGACCTCGATGATCGAAATCACCCAAGTCAACGCGTCACTCGATGAAGCCGGCGATGAAAATGCCTGCCTCATTGTTGGCAAGCGAGTCGCCAAGCGCGTCCTACGTTGCAAGGACTCCGAGATCAAGTCCATCGAGCTCCACCGCAAGTCAATCGACGCTCGCAAAAAACGAGACGTCCATTTTATCCTGAGCTTTCGTGTTGAGCTGACTAGTCCCCACCTCGAGCGAGAAGCGGTCGACAGCGTTGCCAAGCGTGACCGCTCGCGCGTACGCGCGATAGAAGACGATGAGCCTTCATTCCCCTCCCCCGTCTCCGACGCACCTCAAGAACGCCCTGTCGTTGTCGGCGCCGGATGCGCCGGCCTTTTCGCTGCGCTCACGCTCGCCGAAGCAGGTCTTAAGCCCTTGCTTATCGAGCGCGGCGACCCGGCATTTCGCCGCTCGCAGGCGATCGACCTCTTTCTAAAGGAGCGCATCCTCGACCCCGAGAGCAATATCCAGTTTGGTCTGGGCGGCGCGGGGACCTTCTCGGACGGCAAGCTCAATACGGGAACAAAAAATCCCGCCCATCGCCTTATCCTCGAAACCTTCGTCGAGGCGGGTGCGCCCCGCGATATTCTGTGGGATGCCAAGCCGCACATTGGCTCCGACATCCTTCCCAAGGTTGTCACCGCTATATCCCAGCGCATCGAGCAGCTCGGAGGTGTCGTCCGTTATCGAACGAAACTCGTCGACATTCGCATCGACGCGTCTGGCGCCATCACCGGTATTGATGTCCAATCGTCCCAAGACGCCGCTTACGAGCCAATCGAGACAAAGCACCTCATCCTCGCCTGCGGGCATTCTGCTCGCGATATTTTTGAGCTCCTTAAGGGCCACAACGTGGTCCTCGCACAAAAGACCTTTGCCATGGGCGTTCGCATCGAGCATCCGCAACGCGACATCGACCGAGCCCAATATGGAGCCTCGGCGGGACATCCAGCGCTCGGGGCGGCCCCCTACAAACTTGTTGCCCATCTTCCCAACGGCCGCAGCGTGTTTTCATTTTGCATGTGCCCCGGCGGACAGGTTGTTGCCGCCTCTTCAGAACCGTGCCATCTGTGCGTCAACGGGGCCAGTCTCAATGCCCGCGACGGACGCAACGCAAATGCCGCCCTGCTCGTTAACGTCACGCCTGAGGACCTTCCCAACGATGACCCGCTCGCCGGCATCGAGCTCCAGCGTGTCTGCGAGGCGGCCGCCTATCGCCTGGGCGGTTCCAACTGGAACGCACCGGCACAACTCGTCGGAGATTTCCTCGCAGGGCGCGCCAGCAAGGCGCCCGGAAAGGTAAAGCCCACCTATCCGCTCGGTGTGACCTGGACGGCAATTGACGAAGCCCTACCGCAGCATATCGTCGAGTCGCTCCGCCTGGGACTTCCCCTACTCGGAAAAAAGCTACGAGGCTACGACCGTCCCGATGCCGTTCTTACCGGCGTGGAGACTCGTTCGAGCTCACCGGTCACTGTCACCCGAGACCGAACGTGCCATGCCGTGTCGACCCCGGGTCTCTACCCTTGCGGTGAGGGAGCTGGATATGCCGGCGGCATCATGAGCGCGGCCACCGACGGCATTCGTTGTGCCGAAGCCCTGATTGCAGACCTCTAACGCACGAATTCCAGCGCGCAAAAGACATAGGCCCCGAGCTCCACAGGGAACTCGGGGCCTGTTTGCTATTTCTTAAACCGTGCACCCTGGCGTTTTCTGCCCGATGCGAACGTGGAACCCTTGCGGGCCTGCGAACGTAAGCGCTCGATCGTCTCGTCCTCAGACGCACCCTCGAGCATCGCCCGAATCTGAACGACGGCATCGCGCAGGCGCGCCGCCTCCTCAAAGTCCATGGCGGCAGAAGCGTTACGCATATCCTCTTCCATGGTTTCGACGATCCGCACAAGCTCGTCATGCGGCAGTTCTTCCAACTGTTCCGCAAGTGTCTGCTCGGGCGCCACCGTTTCCGGCACACCGCCCTCGCCCGACCCATCGGGCGTATAGAATGCGCCATGGCCAAGAGAGTCGCCCTTCGAGCGTCCCTTGGAGCCCACAGTTTTTTCGGCCTCGGCAATAAAACTTGAGATGTCGTTGATGGCCTTGCGCACTGTCTTGGGCACAATGCCATGTTCTTCGTTATATGCCATCTGAATCTCGCGACGGCGCTGCGTCTCCTCGATGGCCTCTTTCATCGAATCGGTCACAACGTCTGCATACATGATGACTTCGCCATCGGCGTTACGGGCCGCACGGCCAATCGTCTGAATCAGCGAACGGCGGTTGCGCAAGAAGCCTTCCTTATCGGCATCGAGAATTGCCACCAGTGAGACCTCGGGAAGATCCAAGCCCTCGCGAAGCAGGTTGATGCCAACGAGAACATCGATCTTGCCCTCGCGCAGCGTTCGCAAGATCTCGACACGGTCCATTGTCGCCGTATCAGAGTGCATGTAATTGACCTTAATGCCCGCGTCGAGCAGATGGTCGGTCAGGTCCTCGGCCATGCGCTTGGTCAACGTGGTCACCAGTACGCGCTCCTTGCGGGCAACGCGCTCGCGAATCTCGTCCTCAAGATCGTCAATCTGGCCTCGGACCGGACGAACGTCGATCTTGGGATCGAGCAGACCGGTCGGACGAATAATCTGCTCAACGTCGTTCTGGCTAACCCGCAGCTCATAGTCGCCCGGCGTGGCCGAAACATAGATAAACTGGGGGATCCTTGCCTCAAACTCATCGAAACGAAGCGGGCGGTTATCGAGCGCCGAGGGCAGGCGAAAACCGTGTTCCACCAGCGTCACCTTACGCGAGCGGTCACCTTCGTGCATGCCGCGAATCTGCGGCACTGTCACATGGCTCTCATCGATGATGCAGAGCATATCCTTGGGAAAGTAATCGATCAGGGTAAACGGCGGCTCGCCCGGCTTGCGACCGTCCAGATGACGCGAGTAGTTCTCGATGCCGTTGCAAAAGCCCATCGTCTCGAGCATCTCAAGATCATAATCGGTGCGCTGCTGCAGACGCTGCGCCTCGAGCAACTTGTCGGTCGCCTTGAGCTCCGCCACGCGCTTCTCGCACTCTTCGCTGATCGATTTCAGAGCCGCCTTGACCTTCGGCTTCTCGGTCACGTAGTGCGATGCCGGCCATACGGGGATGGCCTCGTACTCACGCAGCATCTCACCGGTGACCTCATCGATCTCGGCAATCAGCTCGACCTCGTCGCCAAAGAACTCAAACCGCAACGGATGCTCGGCATAAGGCGGATACACGTCGACAACATCGCCGCGCACGCGGAACGTGCCGCGTGCCAGGTCATAGTCATTGCGATCATATTGAATGTCGATAAGTGCATGGATAAAGTCATCGCGCTCGAGCGGCACCTTCTTGTCGACGTTCGGGGCTAGGCCCGCATAGTCCTCAGGAGAGCCAATGCCATAGATACACGAGACCGATGCGACGACGATCACATCTCGTCGAGAGAGCAGCGATGCGGTCGCCTGATGGCGCAGCATCTCGACCTCTTCGTTAATCGATGAGTCTTTCTCGATATATGTATCACTTTGCGGCACATACGCCTCGGGCTGATAGTAGTCGTAGTACGAGACGAAGTAGACCACAGCGTTATTGGGAAAGAACTCTTTGAGCTCGCTCGCAAGCTGAGCGGCGAGCGTTTTATTGGGAGCCATGACCAGCGTCGGCTTCCCCAGGGCCTCAATAGTCTTAGCCATCGTGAAGGTCTTGCCCGAACCAGTCACGCCCAGCAAAACCTGATAGCGATCTCCGTCCCTCACACCCTGCACAAGCGACTCAATGGCCTTAGGCTGGGAACCAGCGGGCTCGTATGGAGACACGACCTCAAACGGCACCTCAGAGCCCTCAACGCCAAAACGTTTGAGCTCTCCTCCAACACGCTCAACTTCAAATTCCGCCATGGATACTCCTAACTCATATATCTGCAGTATACTCAGGCGGCAGGCATAGTCCTATACGAACCGATCGGGATAGAGGGTCTTGTAGCGAACCCAGGCATTATTGACACGAATCAGATACGCCTGCGTCTCGGGAAAGGTGATTGCATTATGAAGCGACGTGCTCTGCTGCGCCCATCCGTCGACATTGCCCATGCCGGCGTTATAGGCGGCAATGGCGCTGTCAGTCGACCCGTTAAAATACGTTAGAAGATACGAAAGATACGCACAGCCAAACTCGATGTTCGTAGCGGGATCGTTAAGGTTGTCGGCGGAATACTCGCTACCATCGACAAGACCCTTGGCAATCATATCCTGGGCAGTCTCGGGCATCAGCTGCATCAATCCCCGAGCGCCTTGATTCGACTCAGCCTCGGGATCCCAATTCGATTCCGACTTTATGACAGCACACACCAGATATGGATCAAGATTGTGCGAAATGCTCGATTGCTTTACATACGCCTCGTAGTCAATTGGATACAAAGGCTTAAAGAAGGCGGCAGGAGCATACGAGTAGACGAGCGAAATAAAGCCGAAGACGAGCACAACGGCAAGTGGCGCAACGCGATACCACGTAAAGAAACGTGTCTTAGGCATCGGCCTCCTCCTTATCCGTTACATCCCCGAAGCCATGGCGCACAAGCCATGCGTCCAGTTGTTCAAAGAGCGAATTATCGCCTCCCGCATTATCGATTACCGTCGTAGCGAGATTGCAAAGCGAAGCCTCATCAGGTTGGCATGCAGAGCGAGCATCAAAATCAGAGGACTCCATACCACGATGAATGGCACGCTCGCGACGAACTGCCAAAGGAGCACTGATAACCAGAATTTCATCAGCCAGGCCAAAAGCATCCTCAAAACCAGTCGGGGCAGAAACCTCGACAACCGCAAAGGGATAACGGGGGGACGAAACCGTACAACAAACCGGATCGAGAATCCTAAGCGAAAGCTGTTCAATGAGAACGGGGTGCACAAGGTCATTGAGCCGTGCGACCGAATCAGGAGAAGCGAAAGCTCGAGAAGCGAGGATGCTGCGGCGAATGCCGCCCTCCTCATCCAAAATATCCCAGCCAAATTCTTCCGCGAGGGCATTGACGATATCGGAGCCTGGCACATACAGCGATTTGGCAAGCTCGTCCAGATCGATGAGCATGGCGCCATGAGATTCGAGATAGCGGCAGGCAGTCGACTTACCCGAAGCAATATTGCCCAAGACAAAAACGGTAAACATCAAGTCCTCCCTAACGCCAATGGGAGTTATTATCGCGCAAATACAAAAGAAGGACTCAAAATACAGCCAAACAGTAAGACAAGCTAAAAGAAGGCGAGTTCTTGTATTACAGCTCTTTATAAAACGCAAAAAAGGGGGAAGCCGCGAGGCCTCCCCCTTCTGCAGTTCAAGCGTACGGCTCGGTGCCGTCCACCGGTCAGCGGCGCCCTGGCCTCCCACGGGCTGGCCCCGCAGTACTCTCGGCGCGATGGGGCTTAGCTTCCGGGTTCGGAACGGGACCGGGCGTGCCCCCCATGCTCTGGCCGCTGACCGGTGGGCGGCGCCCACCGTTACGGTGTCCTGGGTCTCATCTACGTGCCCTGGGGGCCGCATGGCGCATAGGAAAGGTGACTCGGGGGCATCCTCGTGCCCGGACCGCGCTTCAGAGCGCATGTCCCGCGGGCCGCGAGGTGCGGTTCCGGAAGAGCTCGGGCGATTAGTGCGGCTCGGCTGAGGCTGTCGCCAGCCTTGCACCTGCCGTCTATCGACCAGGTAGTCTACCTGGGCCCTTACCGGAAGGAGAACTAATCCCTGGAACGGCTTCCCGCTTAGATGCCTTCAGCGGTTATCCGCGCCGCACGCGGCTACCCGGCCGTGCCGTTGGTCGACAACCGGTTCACCGGAGGTGCGTCCACCCCGGTCCTCTCGTACTGGGGGCAGCCTCCATCGATTCTCCTGCGCCCACGGAGGATAGGGACCGAACTGTCTCACGACGTTCTGAACCCAGCTCGCGTACCGCTTTAAACGGCGAACAGCCGTACCCTTGGGACCTGCTCCAGCCCCAGGATGCGATGAGCCGACATCGAGGTGCCAAACCTTGCCGTCGATGTGGACTCTTGGGCAAGATCAGCCTGTTATCCCCGGAGTACCTTTTATCCGTTGAGCGACGGCCCACCCACTCGGGGCCGCCGGATCACTAGAGCCTGCTTTCGCACCTGCTCGGCTTGTGGGCCTCGCAGTCAAGCCCGCTTGTACTCTTGCATTCAAAAGGACGGTTGCCGACCGTCCCGAGCGGACCTTCGCGCGCCTCCGTTACCCTTTAGGAGGCGACCGCCCCAGTCAAACTGCCCGCCTGGCACGGTCCCCGAGCCGGTCGACGGCCTCGGGTTAGGACGCCGGTCGCGCGAGGGCAGTATTCCAAGGGCGGCTCCCCGGGGGCTGGCGCCTCCGGATCTTCGCCTCCTGCCTATCCTCTACACGCGGGACCAGCGGCCAATGCCAAGCTGCAGTGAAGGTTCACGGGGTCTTTCCGTCCTTCCGCGGGTAAGTCGCATCTTCACGACCAGTGCAATTTCACCGGGTCCATGGTCGAGACAGCGCCCAAGTCGTTGCGCCTTTCGTGCAGGTCGGAACTTACCCGACAAGGAATTTCGCTACCTTAGGACCGTTATAGTTACGGCCGCCGTTTACCGGGGCTTGGCTTCGGGGCTTCGCGCGATGCGCTAACTCCTCCGCGTGACCTTCCGGCACCGGGCAGGCGTCAGACCCTATACGTCGCCTTGCGGCTTCTGCAGAGTCCTGTGTTTTTGGTAAACAGTCGCTTGGGCCTCTCCACTGCGGCCCGCCTCCGCTCCCGGAGCAAGTCCGTTCACGTACGCGCGGGCACCCCTTCTCCCGAAGTTACGGGGCCATTGTGCCGAGTTCCTTGACCATGGTTGACCCGATCGCCTCGGTATGTTCTACCCACCCACCTGTGTCGGTTTGCGGTACGGGCGCGCACGCGCCTGCCTAGGGGTTTTTCTAGGGACCTCGGGCTCACTCGCTTCGCTTGATCGCTTCGTCCGGAGCCTCGCCCTCGTGCGGACCGGATTTCCCTGGTCCGCGGGCCGCGCTCCATCACGGGGACGTCCAGAACCCCGCCGAGCCACCCCCATCCGTCGCCCCGTCGGTCGTAGCGCCGCGTGCGCGGTGCAGGAATGTCTGCCTGCTGCGCGTCGGCTACGCCTTCCGGCCTCGCCTTAGCCCCCGACTGACCCTGGGAGGATTAGCCTTGCCCAGGAAACCTCGGGTTCACGGCGGACGAGTTACTCTCTCGTCTCTCGCTACTCATGCCAGCATTCTCACTCCCATGCGCTCCACCGCCGGTCGCCCGGCGGCTTCCCCGCCCATGGGAAGCTCCCCTACCGATTCTGAAAATCAAAATCCCGCCGCTTCGGTGTCCAGCTTAGCCCCGTGTATTGTCGGCGCATGTCCACTCGACCAGTGAGCTGTTACGCACTCTTTGAATGCATGGCTGCTTCTAAGCCAACATCCTGGTTGTCTGGGCGGACGCACATCCTTTGCCACTCGGCTGGAACTTGGGGACCTTAGCGGGCGGTCCGGGCTGTTTCCCTCTCGAGCACACAGCTTAGCCCACATGCTCTGACTGCCGCGCTCTGGGCCGCCGGCATTCGGAGTTCGGTTGGATTCGGTAGGCGGCGAAGCCCCCTCGTCCATCCGGTGCTCTACCTCCGGCGGTGAACGCGCGACGCTAGCCCTAAAGCTATTTCGGGGAGAACGAGATATCTCCGGGTTTGATTGGCCTTTCACCCCTATCCGCAGGTCATCGCCGCCGTTTTCAACCGACGTGCGTTCGGCCCTCCACGGGGTCTTACCCCCGCTTCAGCCTGCCCACGGATAGCTCACCCGGCTTCGCGTCCGCGGCGCGGGACTCAAGTCGCCCTGTTAAGGCTCGCTTTCGCTCCGGCTCCCTTTCGGTTAACCTCGCCCCGCGCCAGCGACTCGCTGGCTCATTCTACAAAAGGCACGCCGTCACACCACAAGGGTGCTCCGACTGCTCGTGGGCGCACGGTTTCAGGTACTGTTTCACTCCCCTCCCGGGGTGCTTTTCACCTTTCCCTCACGGTACTGGTGCGCTATCGGTCACAGGGTAGTACTCAGGCTTGGATGGTGGTCCACCCAGGTTCGGACCGGGTTTCACGTGCCCGGCCCTACTCAGGGACCGCGTCGCGCCGTCCGGTCTGGGTTCGCGTACGGGGCTGTCACCCGCTGCGGCCGGCCCTCCCATGCCGTTCCGCTCCCCAGCCGGACCTGCGCCCGGGGGCGGCAGCCCCCCGGATGCGCGGCCCTGCAACCCCGTCGGCGGAACCCCTGCCGGGTATGCCCGCTCGACGGTTTGGCCATCGGTCCCCTTTCGCTCGCCGCTACTCGGGGAGTCTCGAGATTGATTTCCTCTCCTCCGGGTACTTAGATGTTTCAGTTCCCCGGGTTGTCCTCCCGGCCCCTATGTGTTCGGGGCCGGGATATCCACACCTCTGTGGATGGGTTCGCCCATTCGGAGACCCCCGGGTCGAAGGATGTGTGCTCCTCGCCGGGGATTATCGCAGCTTGCCGCGTCCTTCATCGGCTCCCTGTGCCAAGGCATCCGCCGTGCGCCCGTGGTATCTTGCGGGACCGCATCGGGCCCGCGGGATATCCACGTGTCGCTAATTAAGTTAAATTAATCGATATCATGAATAGCGCTCGTATGTCGCAATTCGGGTATCTCATACCGCGGCACAGTAGTTGACTGTGCTCGCGATCAGATGCTCCTCACTCATATATAAGTGAATTCTTCTTGTTTGGATCGGATGAATGATTGCTATCATTCTGTCTGATAAATCGCAGAAAAGAATCGAGTCTGGAAGAATGATCTTCCATCTCTCTCCTATCGCTATGCGGCTCTCAAGGTACGCGGGTGCGACCCCGGGGACCGGGTGCTGCGGGGACTTCCCCCGGGCGACATCCACCGGACGGGCTCCTGCCCTCTATTCGAGTTAAAGTTTTTCTCTCTAAGAATGTATCTCCCTAGAAAGGAGGTGATCCAGCCGCACCTTCCGGTACGGCTACCTTGTTACGACTTCACC
>URBS01000011.1 GCA_900546085.1 uncultured Collinsella sp. | reverse complement strand
AAGTGCGCAGCGGGGGTTCTTTCATGTCCGAGGACGCGCTGGGAAGTTACCCCATGCGGCCAGCGGACAACTATGTAGCCTTGGACTAGAACATGCCCAAGAAACCATGCACAAACAGCGCGGCCACAATAGCACCGACAAACGGCGCGATGCCAGGAACAAGCAGACCATACTTCCAGTTGTTGTCGGCCTTGTTCTTGATCGGCAGCACCTGATAGGCCATGCGAGGACCAAGGTCACGAGCCTGGTTCATGGCGAAGCCGGTGATGCCGCCCATGCCCATGCCAACAGCCCAAACGATCAGGCCGACGCAGATTGCGAGCATCAGAACGTTCTCGCCGGCGCGGCTAGCGGCAGCAAGGATGGCGCTGATGAACACGAAGGTGCAGATAGCCTCGCAGAAGAAGTTGCGGGCATAGTTCGTACCCTCGGTGGTGGGGTTGGTCGAGAAGATGTTGCGCTGGGCAATGGGGTCGACGACACCCTCAGAAGCCTTGAACTCATCGGCATACATAAACCAAGCGATCACGGCACCCACAAAGCCGCCGAGCATATCGGCAAGCATGAAGGGGATGCAGTTGCCCCACGGCACCAGGCCGACGATGCACTGGGCAAGCACCATGGCGGGGTTCATGCACACAGCGCCACCAAAGACAAACAGGCAGACCGAGATGCCAAAGGACCAGGTGGTGATGGCAAACATATGGCCGGAGCCCTGATACTTGGTGCCCTTGAGCACGGTATCGCAGTGAACACCCACGCCAAAGACGATCATGAGGGCCGTTGCGCCGAATTCGCAGAGGAGTTTGGTAAGCATAAAACCTTATCTTTCTTGTCGGTTATAAACGATTCGTTTAAGCCGCGCACTAGTGCTGTGCGACAACAACACCCAGGCCATCGGGGATGACGGCGACCTTGGCATCGGCACCCTTCATCTCAAAGGCGAGCTTGAGCGCTTCCTCGATAGTGTTGACCGGCGTCATGTGCATATCCTTGAGCATCTGGTGATCGCACAGGTCGGTGACCATGATCACGGGGTGATGCGCCAGGATGCGGGCAAAGATCTGGCTCGTCCACTGATCGGGCAGGGTCTCGTCCTTAGGACGATCGATACAGGCGCGCTCAAACTCTGCCGGATCGTTGTCGGCGATGTTGTGATAGAAGCCCTCGCCGCCGTGACCGTCGGCACAACCGGCGACGTCGATGATCACGCCGCTCTCGGGAAGCGTGGCCTCGGCAGCGCACATGCCCTTCACAGCCTGATAGATGTTCTGATCGAGGGGGTAGCCGCCGTTAGTGGTAATGGCGATCTCGCACTCGACGGGCTCAACGCCGGCAAGGCTCTTCACGAACTCGCAGCCAGCCTCGTGCGCCTTGTGGATGTCGCCGGCAAAGGAGCCAATGACCTCGTGCTTGCCGTTGAGCACCACGTTGAGCACAAAGGCAAGGTGAGCCATCTCGGCGGCGGCAAACATGTCCTCGCTCACGTGGTTGTGGCACAGGTTGCCGGCACGCGAGTGGGAATCGTTCACAAACTGACCGTTGTGGTTGTACATGATGGTCTTGTAGCTGGCGATGCCAGGCAGGACGGACTTGCGGCTACCAGAGAAACCGGCAAAGAAGTGCGGCTCAATAAAGCCCTCGGCAAGCAGCAGATCGCAATCGGCCGCAATCTTGTTGATGATGCACTCGCCACCAGAAGGCAGGGTGCCGATCTTTTTCATCATGCTGTCGTCAGTCGCGACGTGCATAACGATTTCTTCGTTGGCAACGATCTCCTCGCCGTACTTGTTGACGAGCTCCTCGTGCGTCGACGGACGGTGCATACCCGTAGCAACCAAAATACGCACGCGAGCCTCAGGCGCAGCGGAATGGATGTGATGCAGCAGAATAGGCATCGTCACACGCGAGGGAACGGGACGCGTGTGGTCGGAGCTAATGATGACAATATCCTTCTTGCCAGCACAAAGCTCCTCGAGCGAAGGCGAGCCGTAAGGGTTGGCAAGCGACTCCTCCACCAGCTCTTCCTGCGATTTCGTGGTCTTAAACTCGTTTTGATGACCTTCCATCACACCCGCGAAGTTCTTATCCTCGAGTTCCAGATGCAACGTCTTGTGGTCAAACGGCAGTTCACATTCAAACAATGACGAGCGCCCTCTTCCTTTCAACTGACACACTAGATAAACCGTTGGAAGGATACGCCGCTCACCGAAAAACACCACCGTCTACCGACTCATTAACACAACGTTCATATTTGACCCACAACAAAACGACCGCGATCCCAAACAGGACCGCAGCCGCTACAGTCGTAAGTCGAGAAGCGCGCCATTATTCCCCCCAGCCAGTAATCCGCCGAAGACCGGACATCGCAGGGCCCGCCGTCAGTTTACTTTAGGCACACTCCGCAGGACGCAAGAAGCCCTCGCCGCACGAAGTGCGCAGCGAGGGCTTCTTGCATGTCCGAGGACGTGCCTAAAAGTAAACTGATGGCGGGCCCGGACGACTACAGGGCTATCGATTACCCCGTGTTCTGCAATCCTGCCGAGACGCCGGTCACAGTCGAAAGAATCAGGCTCATGTACTCGGCCTTCTTCTCCTCGGCCATCTCGTCCTGGTTCATACGCACCTCGCGAAGGGCGCGGACCTGTGCGATGGACAGGGCGTCGACATAGGGGTTGCGCACGCGGACAGCGCAGCCAAGCACGCGGCGGCGCTGTAACGGCCACTCGTCACCGACGATGGCAAGGACCCACTTACGGGTGAGCTGCATCTCGGTGAAGACCTTCTCGGACAGATCCTGGCGATCGCCTAGGTGCAGATACATCTTGGCAATGCGCTGGTCGGTCTTGGCGATCGACATCTCGATGTTGTCGATAAAGGTGCGGAAGAACGGCCACTCCTGGTAGGCAGCCTTGAGCTGGTCAAGATCGCCCAGCTGCTCGCAGGCGGTGCCCAGGCCGTACCAAGCGGCCAGATTGATGCGTGCCTGGCTCCAGCTAAAGATCCACGGAATGGTACGCAGGTCGTCGAGCGACTTGGCACCCAGACCGCGCTTGGCCGGGCGCGACCCGATCGGCAGCAGACCGACCTCGGTCAGCGGCGTCACGGTCGAGAACCACGGTGTAAAGTCCTCGGTGTTCAGCAGGTCCAGATAGCGCTCATGGCTTGCGGCGTTAAGCTTCTCGGCCATATCCCAGAACTTCTGCGTGGTCTCGGTGTTAGTCTTCTCGACACTCGGGGCCGACTGCAAAAGCGTTGCGGCTGCAACGGACTCAACATGGCGCTGAGCCAGCGTGCGGTTACCGTAACGGGCAAAAATAACCTCGCCCTGCTCGGTGAGCTTAAAGAAGCAGTTGACCGAACCCTTGGGCTGCGCCAGCACGGCCTTGTTGGCCGGGCCGCCACCACGGCCCACGGCACCGCCGCGACCGTGCATGAGCACCAAGTCGATATCGTTTTTCTCGGCCCACTTGGCAATGCGCTCCTGCGCGGAGTGCAGCGCGAGCATGGCCGTGGTAGGACCGGCATCCTTGGAGGAGTCGGAATAGCCCAGCATGACCTCCATGCGGCGGTTGGTCTGGGCAAGGCGCTTTTGCACCACGGGCAGCGTAAGCATCTGGTCGAGCACGTCGACGCAGCCCTCGAGGTCCTCGAGCTGCTCGAACAGCGGGATCACGTCGAGCTCGGGGACATCCTCCTCGTGTGCAAAGGACAGGTGGGCAAGCTCAAAGACGTCGGCCACATGCTGGGCGCTCTTGGTAAACGAGATGATGTAGCGATGCGCCATCTTCTTGCCGTAGCGCTTCTGGATGGAGCCGATAGCGCGGAAGGTATCGATGACCTCGCGCGTCATGGGCTGCAGGTCGCCATGGATACCGTTCTCGTGGATATCCTTGAGGGCGCGGGCGTGCACCACGGAGTGCTGACGGAACTCCATCTCGACCATATGGAAGCCGAAGGACTCGACCTGCCAGATGATGGTCTGGACCGGGCCGTAGGCAGCACGGACGGCACCGCAGGCGGCCAGCGAGCGCTGGACGACGCGCAGGTCCTCCAGGAACTCATCGGCGCTGTGGTACATGGTGTCGGTGATGCGACGGACGGTGGCGTTGAGTCGGTCTGCCATGACGAGCATGACGGCGCGATGCGGCTCGTGCTCGGAGATCAACTCGGCGCGTGCCGTGTACTGGGTGCTCATCTCGACCTGATGGTTCCACAGGTTGATGAGCTCGGCAGACGGCTTGCTGTAGGTGGCCTCGAGCGTGAGGTTGCGGCCGATGCGGCGGCACTTGTCCTCGAGCTTGAGCACCATATGGGTGAAATACTTGGCGGCGACCTCACGGCTCACCTTGGCGGTGACGTTGGGGTTACCGTCGCGGTCGGAACCGATCCAGCTGCCGGGATGGAAGAACGCCGGGCACAGCGGCGGCACGGTACCGGCCTTGTCGCCCAGCACCCAGTCGTCAAAACGACGATAGATGACGGGGATAACGTCGAACAGTGTGTTATCGAAGATGTCGATGATGGTATCGGCTTCCTCGACCGGCGTGGGCTTCTTGAGCGCGATGGGGCTCGTACGCACCAGGGCGTCGATCTCCTGCAGCATATGGCGCTCGTTCTCCACTAGGTCGGAGCCGCCCAGACGCGGACGCTCCTCCAGCAGATTGGAGATACGGCGAATCTTGCCCTCGACGGCCTTGCGACGGGCCTCGGTGGGATGTGCGGTAAAGACAGGGTGGAACTCGAGCTTGCTGAGCAGCTCGTTGGCGCCCTCGACACCCATCTCGTTTACCAACTGGTGATAGGCGACGGTGAGCTCGTTGGCGGGATCGACCTCGGTATCGGTCGATGCGCCGGCCTCGCGCTCGCGCAGCTGCGCCACACGGTAGTTCTCCTCCGACAGGTTTGCCAGGTGGAAGAAGCTCGTAAAGGCGCGAACGATGACCTGCTGCTTATCGAGCGGCAGGCTGTCGATCAAATCGACGACCTCACGGAATGCCACGGCGGTGGGCTCGTCGGCGGTGGGCACGCCCTGCTCGTCGACGGCCTCGTCGGCAGCGCGGGTACCGGGGTTGCCGGCATTGGCCACAATCTCGGCCGACAGGATCTTGTCGAACAGGTCCGCGATCTCAGGATCATACTCGCTAAGCACACGACGCTCCAGGCGCAGGAACAGCGCCAGATTGTCGCGCAGCTCCTCGGGGATCTCGATCTCGGCGAGACGCTCCCTGGACTCGGCATTCGAGCCGATTCGGTTAACGAGGCGGTTGACCACGGCAGCGACGCGCGCCGCGGCTTCGGGTACAGACTGGTTGCTTAGGTTCTCAGCCACGTTTCCTCCCATTCCTCCTTCTATGCACGTAACATGCGGTATTCATTATAGGCGCTTGCGAAATACTTTCGATACTGATTGCGCTTTACCACACAAAAGTATTTTCTGCATTGCAAGGGTTTTGCTCTAAATGGTCGTATTTCTCGGTGGACGGCATACACAAACGGGGGCATTCCGCATAAATGCGAAACACCCCCGTAACAATCGCTCGCAATGGACGGGACACTCAAGCGGGTCCGCAGCTCAAAATGATGCGCTACAGGCGCTCGCGAACCGCCTCGACGACGTTGGCCAGATCGGCAAGGACCTCTTCATGGCTCTCCATGTCGCGCACCTTGACCTTGCCGGCGGCAAGCTCGTCGCCACCCAGGACCAAAATGAGCTTGGCGCCCACCTTATCGGCCTGCTTGAACTGAGCTTTGAGCGAACGACCCTGGTAGTCGGCCTCGGTCACGATGCCAGCGGCGCGAAGCTCCTGCGTGATGGCAAAGACGTTCTGACGCAGCTCCTTGCCGGCATTGGCAACGTAGACGCACGGGGCCTCCTCGGCACCCAAGTCGTTACCAAAGGCCTGCAGGGCCAGCAGGGCGCGCTCAAAACCGACGGCAAAGCCGACGCCCGCCGTGGGCTTGCCACCCTCGAGCTCGACCAGGCCGTCGTAGCGGCCGCCGCCACCGATGGAGCCGACGCCGGCACCGGGAGCCTCGACCTCAAAGACGGTGCGGGTGTAGTAGTCCAGACCACGCACCAGTGTGGGATCCTCGACATACTCGATACCGGCGGCATCCAGATAGCGCTTGACCTGCTCGTAGTGCTCGCGGCACTCGTCGCACAGGTTGTCGCCCATCAGCGGCGCGTCGGCCATGATCTCGCGGCAGTGGTCGTTCTTGCAGTCGAAGGCACGCAGCGGGTTGAGCTCGGCGCGCTCGCGGCACTCATCGCACATCTCGTCAGCGTGATCGAGGATAAACTGCTTGACCTGCTCGCGGTAAGCCGGACGGCACTGAGTGTCGCCCATCGAGTTAATGAGCAGACGGAGCTTGGAAAGATCGAAGCCCAGGCGCTTGTAAAACTCCATGAGCATGATGATGCACTCGGCGTCTGCCGCCGGATCGGGAGCGCCGAGCCACTCGATACCCACCTGGTGGAACTGACGCAGGCGGCCCTTCTGGGGACGCTCGCCGCGGAACATGGCCTCGGCGTAGTAAGCCTTAAACGGCGTGGAGCCCTGGGGCACCAGGTTGTTCTCCACGACTGCGCGCACCACACCGGCCGTGCCCTCGGGACGAAGCGCCAGGCGCTGCTTGGGCTTGAGTTTTGTGTCGGTGCCCTCGGTAAAGACGCGCTCCAGGTTGGCGCCGCTAAAGACGCGGAACATCTCCTTGCGCACGACGTCGGTCGACTGGCCGATGCCGTGGACAAAGACGTCCACCTGCTCGATCGCGGGCGTCTCGATGGGTTTAAAACCAAACGGCTCGAACACGCCGGCAGCGATCTGCTGCATCTTTTGCCAAGCGCGCATCTCGGCGCCGATAAGGTCGCGGGTTCCCTCCGCCTTCTGTGCCTGCATGGGCAAACACCTTTCTTTTGTATCGCGTCATAGGTAGTGGTCATTATACGGCACAAACACAAACAGCGGCGGCGCGTCTGACCGAACGAGGGTATGGGGACTCGTTCGGCCAGATGCACCGCCGCGGTGTGCAATCTGCAATCCTTCCGCCTCTTCGGATCACAAAATCCGTTGGACGGAAAGACTTCGGGTCATCTCTTGAGCCCGTGGCTGCATGGGAAACCGAATGACGGTACGAGCATCCATTCGGCTTCCAAGGCAGCCACGGACAAAACGGGGCAAAGAGCTACGAGCGACGTCGTCCCTACTCCCCCGCCACGCTCGCGCGCAGCTTAGCCGCGATGGGCTCAGACGCCAGCAGGAACACCAGCATTGCCACCGAGCACGCCAGGCACACGATCCATGTGCTCGTAAAGGAGCCCGTGGCATCGAACAGTATTCCCGAGACGATGGCGCCCACCGTGCCGCCAACCATCTCGAGCGAGGTGATGGTGCCCGTTACCTTGCCCAGGTCGGCCATGCCAAACTGCTTGGACGCGGCAATGGTAGGCGTGATGGTGCCCATGCACGTTCCGATTCCAAAGCTAATGGCAGCCACAATGGGGCCAAGGTCGGTTGCGGGAAAGCACAGGGCGGCGCAGGCGATGATGCACGCGACAGAACCCAGCACATTGCCAAAGCGCAGGCCAAAACGGTCGTAAATGGCGCCGAGCGAAATCTTGGCGATAACGACGGTGACCATGTAGGCCGAAAGAACCGTACCGGCCCACATGGGGTCGTGGCCACCCGTGACGATCTTGGCACCGTTGACGGTAACGCTCGTCATGTTGGTGACCTGGTTGGGCAAAATGGCGCCGTTAACGAGGCCCATAAAGAGAAAGGCGACGACGAGCAGCCAAAACGCCGGGCTCTTCTTGATGCGAGACCAGCCAACGTTAACCTCGGGCGCCGTGCGCTCGTCCTTGTCGCCAGCCGTCGAGACGGACGGATCGCCCGGGTTCTCGCCGAGCGGCTTCAGGCCAATCTCGGAAGGTTTGGTGCGGAAGGAATACGCCGTGATGGGCAGCGCCGCCACCATGCAGACGGCGGCAAGCACCAGAAAGGCGGAGCGCCAACCCACGCTCACGATAAGTGAACTCACAATCGGCGAAAGGATGGCACCGCCAAAGCCCGAGCCCGAAAGCGCGATGGAGATGGCAAGACCGCGCTTGGCGGTAAACCAATTAGCGGTCACCAGGCTAATAAGCAGACGGGTCGATGCGACGGCGAAGCAGCCCGAGACGGCAAAGAGCACGTAGACCTGCCACAGCTCACCGACAAAGCTCATGCCCACGAGCACCGCCGAGGTGGCGATGACGGTAAGCGAACCCAAAATACGACCACTAACCTTGTCGGCAACATGGCCAATGACAAGCGATCCGATAACGCTCACCACCGTGGAGATCGCATTGGAGATGTTGTACTGCGCAAGAGATATCCCCAAGTCGCTGACGATGAGCGGCTGGAACAGGCTCATGCAGTTGACGAAAATGGTGTAGCACGTGGCCATGATCACAAAGCCGGAGGCCACCACGAGCCAGCCGGGGAAGAACTTACGTTGCTGAGACATACTGTTCCTTTTTAAGCAAACGAGTAGCAAGATTGGGTGCTACCGGTGGTCGGCGATGTAGCCCAAAGCGACGGCGGCATAAGCCGCGGCGCCAAGGGGAAGCTCGGCATCGCTAAAACGTGCCTTGGGATGATGCTGAGCAAAATGCTCGTCCGTATCAGTCACAGCAGCGCCCACGGTAAAGTACGCGCTCGGGATCTCGCTCGAGATAAGTGCGAAATCCTCGCTCGCCATGGCGTGGAATAGCGGCAGGAAGGCAGCCTTGGACAGCACCGCGCCCACGTAGCCAAGCGAGGCCTGGGTCATATCGCTGTCGAGCACGAGCGGCGGAACGTCCGAAAGCGTCTCGATGGTTGCCAGCGTACGATATGTTGCGGCAACGCCGTTGACGACCTCCGCGATGCGGGTCTTAAGGTGAGCCATGAGCTCGACATCGAAGCCGCGCAACGTTCCCTCGAGCACGCAGGTGTCGGGGATGACGTTGGCCGCCAAACCGCCAGCGAACTTACCCACGGTAAGCGCGACCTCCTTGGCCGCCGGCACCTCGCGAGAGATAAGCTCCTGAAGCGCCAGGTGCACATGCACACCGGCCGTGATGGGGTCGATGCAGATCTCGGGGCTCGAGCCATGGCCACCCTTGCCCTGCAGCGTGATGCGGAAACCGTACACGCCCGAGAGCGCCGGGCTGCCATAGAGCACCAGGCCAAGCGGCGACTGGCTATTGACATGCATGGCAAAGGCGGCCTGGGGACGCGGGTTCTGTAGCAGACCGTCGGCGATGGCGGCGCGGGCACCCTCAAAGGTTTCCTCGCCCGGCTGGAACAGCAACTTAACCGTGGCGTTGGCGTCGACAAGCGCAGACTCGCGGGCCTTGAGCAGGCGCGCCGCTCCAAGCAACGCCGTCGCGTGCATATCGTGTCCACATGCGTGCATGCAGCCGTTCGTAGAGGCGAAAGGCTCGCCTGACTCTTCGGCAACGGGCAGGGCGTCCATGTCGCCACGGAGCATGATGACCGTACCGGCCTGTTCGTCCGTGCAGACGCCATTGCCCTGGGCCGCGGCGGCACCGGCGCCGACAAGGCCCACGACACAGGAACCATCGACGAGCGTGGCAAATGGGATTTCCATCTCGGTCAGGCGCGCTTGAATATACGCAGAGGTCTGTGGGAGGCTATTACCCAGCTCGGGCACCTGGTGTAAATCGTGTCGCCACGCAGCGAGCTCGTCTGCAAAAGCCTGAGCTTCTGCAACGAGACCGTCACCGATAGCGGCCTGCGCCGCTGCGGTGGCCTTGGGCGCTGATTGCGGTTGAAGATCGGACTGAGCTGGTGCCATAAATGCCCTCCAGTAGCGTTTTTGCAGTAAGCACTTTGATAGTGTAAAGTGCAAGGTACAACTTTAAAGGCGAGGCATAAAAAACGCCGCCCCAGGAGGGCGGCGCAACAAGTTGTTTACAATTGCGGGCGAGATTTTCGGCGCAAGAAATCGAAATGCGTCTCGCTCAAGATAATCGACAAAAAGATGAGCGCAAAGCCGGCAAGCAGGCGCGAGGTGAGCGCCTCCCCCATCAGCAGCACCGAGAACAGCACGCCCGAGGGGGACTCCATCGAAAGGAGCAGCGAGCCCGTCGAGGCCGGGACGTGCGCCAATCCAACGTTTTGGACGAGCAGTGCCACGCACGTACAGCCCACCGAGAGAAAGGCCGCCACGCCGACAAAGCTCGGCGTCCACACGGACAGAGGCGCCTGAGTCTCGAATAGTAGCGACGTGATTAAGCTCAAAACGCCATTGCCCACAAACATCCAAAACGTGATGACGTTGATGTCCATCTTGCGGCCATACTTGGCGGTCACCGCCATCTGGATAGCAAAGAAGACCGCGCCGCCCAGCGTGATGACATCTCCAGCATTGAACTCGACGCTATCGAGTGCCACCAGGCCAATGCCCGCCAGGCACAGCAGTGCCGCACCCAGGTTATAGCGGGTGAGCTTTTCGCCGCTCAGGACATAGCTGGCAAACGGCACAAGGATACAGTACGTGCCCGTCAAAAATGCACTCTTGCCTGCCGTGGTCTGTGCCAGGCCAATCGTTTGCAGTCCGTATGCTCCCCACATGAGCGCACCCATGCCCAGCCCGACGATCAGGTTGCGGGCATTGAAATGAGCGATGATGCGCTTATGGAAAATTGCAAACATAACCAGTGATGCCGGGAGAAAGCGAACATAGACCAGCTCGAACACCGGAATGGTGTCGAGTGCGTCCTTCATAGTGGTAAAGGAGTAGCCCCAGATAATCGCCACCGAAAGCAGTAGAACTTTCCAGAACAACGGCGAGCGTGCGCCGGCACCCCGGGGAATACCACCCGCGCCCAAATCCTCACGGGCTACAGGGCTATCGGGCATGTTTTCGATTTCGTTGGCAGCGTATTGGGCCATGGAACATCCTCGCACTCAATCTGGGCGTGGTGTCCGCACGCGTATGGCTGCGTGCCGCCTCATGGTCAAATAAAAACGGGACGCGCCGGACCCCCGGCACGCCCCGCTACTGTAGCAACAACCAAGCAACCCACGCAATTCACTACGCTAAAGCGTCGGTACAGAAAACCTCGATGTTCCGGCAACGTCAGCGAAAACGCCCCTAAGCGAGCAAGGTGACGTGAAATGAAAGGGCGCTGACCTTCTGGTCGCGCCCTTGAAATTGAACGTCAGATTGCCGCTTAGGGGCGTTTGCAGCGTCGAGCCGTTACGCGGTTTGGTAAAACCGCGTAACTTCTACAGCCGGCGTAAGCCTTCCTCGAGTCCGGTCTTGCTGTCGGTCTTCTCGTCGCGCATCTTGATGACGCGGGCGGGGACGCCGGCCACGACGGCACCAGCGGGGACGTCCTCGACGCACACGGCGCCGGCGGCAACGACAGCGCCCTTGCCTACGTGCACGCCTTCCAGGACCACGGCGTTGGCGCCGATCATGACATCGTCCTCGATGATGACGGGCGTGGCGCTTGCGGGTTCAACGACGCCTGCCAACACGGTTCCAGCGCCGATGTGGCAGTTCTTGCCCACTGTGGCGCGGCCGCCCAGCACGGCGCCCATGTCGATCATGGAGCCCTCACCGATGACGGAGCCGATATTGATGATGGCACCCATCATGATGACGGCGCGATCGCCGATCTCGACGCGGTCACGGATGATCGCGCCCGGCTCGATGCGGGCGTTGATGCCCTTAAGGTCGAGCATGGGCACGGCGGAGTTGCGGCAATCGTTCTCCACATCGTAGTAATCGATGGAATCGGCATTGGCATCAAGGATGGCTTTGAGCTCATCCCAGTCACCAAAGACGGTCTTGCCACGACGACCGCCGTAGACGTGCGCATTGCCCCACTGGACCTTCATGCCGGGCTTCTCGCGCACGTACAGTTTGACGGGCGTCTTTTTGGGCGCTGTGGCGATGTAGTTGATAATCTCCTGGGCATCCATCTCGGCTGCATTGCTCATTTGCTGTCTCTCCTTTGGGTGGATCCGGTTGATACCTGGTTAGGCAAACATGACCTGGTCGAACGTATAGAAGCCGTGCTCGCGGGTGACGAGCTTCTGCGCGGCTGCCAGGGCGCCGTTGACGAAGATCTGACGGCTTGTGGCGCGATGCGTGAGCGTGACTTCTTCGTCCTGGCCAAAGAAACTCACTTCGTGCACGCCGGCGACAGTGCCACCGCGCAGCGAGTGCATGCCGATCTCCTTGGGGTCGCGCGCTCCGCACATGCCCTCGCGGCCATAGACGGGGTGGTAGCCTGCCTTGGGCTCGGCCTCGACTACGGCGTCGAGCAGCAGCTTTGCAGTGCCGCTGGGGGCATCGACCTTTTGGTTATGGTGCGTCTCGACGATTTCGCAGTCAAAGCCGGGCAGCTCGCGTGTGGCCTGTGCTACCAGATGACGCAGGGCTGCGATACCGATGGAGTAATTGCCGGAGTGCATGACGCGGGCGTTCTGACCCAGCTCGCGCAGGCGATCCATCTGCTCGGGTGTGTAGCCTGTAGTGCCCGAGACCAACGCCGCGCCCGTGCACTCGACATAGGCGACGACGGCATCGAAGGTCACGACGTTCGAGAAGTCGATGATGACGTCGGCTGCCGGGGCGCTCTCGAGCTCGGACAAGTCGAAGCCGATGTGGGCCACGATATCAAAAACGGGCTGCCCGGCGGCGTCGACAATGCCTTCGGCGGTAGTGCGGATGAGCGAGCCCATGCGGCCCGTTCCCATAATGACGGTCTTAATCAAGCAGACCAGCTCCCTTCAGAGCATCGGTAAGTGCGGCTCGCGTGTCGTTGGCCATGGGGCACAGCGGCATGCGGTAGTTTGCCTCGATCATACCCATCTGGGCGAGCGCTTCCTTAACTGGGATGGGGTTGACCTCGCTAAAGAGGGCATTGATGAGCGGCTGGCCGGCAATCTGGATATCGCGGGCGCGCGCTACGTCGCCGTCCAGATAGGCGCGGCACATGTCGTGCACGAGCTGCGGCTGAACATCGGCCCACACACTGATGGTGCCCGAGGCGCCCAGGCTCATGAGCGGCACGGTGAGGGCGTCCTCGCCCGAGTACATGCGGAAGTCATCGGACAGCAGGTGGGCGATCTTGGCCGCGTAGGCGACGTTGCCCGAGGCTTCTTTAATACCCATGATGTTGGGGTGCGCGGCCAAGCGCTCTACGTTGCGCTCGCTGATGCCGCAGCCGCAGCGGCCGGGGATGTTGTACAGGATGCAGGGGATATCTACGGCATCGGCAACGGTCTTAAAGTGCTGGTAGATGCCCTCCTCGTTGGACTTGTTGTAGTAGGGGGTAATGAGCAGCAGGCCGTCGGCGCCCAGGCCCTGATAGGTGAGCGACTTGGTGAGCATGGTCTGCGTGGAGTTGGAGCCCGAGCCGGCGATGACGGGGACACGGCCTGCAACCTGCTTGACCACCGCGGCGACAACGGAGTTGTCCTCATCGTCAGTCATCGTGGCGCTCTCGCCGGTGGTGCCCAGGGTGAGGATGGCGTCGGTACCGTTTTGCAGGTGGAAATCGATAAGGCGCTCGAGCGCGTCAAAGTCGACGCTTCCGTCCTTTTTAAACGGCGTGACGAGGGCGACGATCGAACCCTCGAGGTTGCGGATATCCATGTTCTTCTCCTTCGCTTCCGCGATCTGGATGCGTTTGTTCCACTGAGCGGCGACGGCCAGACGCTCGTCCTGGGCGCGACGGCGGGCACTTTCGGCGCGCGACTTGGCCAGCAGCTCTCGGCCGCTAGGCAGCACGTCGAGCGTGGCAAAGTAATCGCCCGGGCGCTCAGCACGGCGGATGAGGTCGGCCGAGCCATCGGGGCGCAGCAGCACCTCGGCGGAGCGCAGACGGCCGTTGTAGTTGTAGCCCATGGAGTAGCCATGCGCGCCGGTATCGTGGATCACGAGCAGGTCGCCCATGTCGATATGCGGCAACTCGCGATCAATGGCGAACTTGTCATTGTTCTCACACAGATTGCCCGTGATGTCGTAGGTGTCCGTAACGGGTGCTGCGGTCTTGTCGGCGCCACCCGGCTGTCCCATCACCGTAATGTGGTGGTAAGCGCCATACATGGCAGGACGGATCAGATCGACGGCGCTTGCGTCCACGCCGATATAGTCCTTGTAGATCTGCTTTTCGTGGATGGCCTTGGTCACCAGGCAGCCGTAGGGGCCCATCATAAAGCGACCCATCTCGGTGCAAATCGCCACATCGCCCATGCCGGCGGGAACCAAGATCTCGTCGTAGGCCGCGTGTACGCCCTCGCCGATGGCACGGATGTCGTTAGCCTGCTGCTCGGGCAGGTAGGGGATACCCACACCGCCGGACAGATTGATAAAGGCGACATGTGCGCCCGTTTCACGCTCCAGGCGCACGGCAAGCTCAAAGAGGATGCGCGCAAGCTTGGGGTAGTAGTCGTTGGTGACGGTGTTGCTGGCAAGGAATGCGTGGATGCCAAAGTCCTCGGCGCCCTTGGCCTTGAGCATGCGGAAGGCCTCGAAGAGCTGCTCGGTGGTCATGCCGTATTTGGAGTCGCCGGGGTTATCCATGATGCCGTTGGAGAGCTGGAATAGGCCGCCCGGATTAAAGCGGCAGCTGACCGTCTTGGGGATGGGTCCCGCAACGCGCTCAAAGAACTCGATGTGGCTGATGTCGTCAAAGTTGACGATGGCACCCAGCTTGTCGGCGAGCTCAAAGTCCGCCGCCGGTGTGTCGTTGGACGAGAACATGATGTCGTGTCCGGTGATGCCCAGCGAGCGGGCGATCATGAGCTCGGTATAGCTCGAGCAATCGCAGCCGCAGCCGTATTCGTTGAGAATGGAGATGAGTGCCGGGTTGGGGTTGGCCTTGACGGCAAAGTATTCCTTAAAGCCCGGGTTCCATGCAAAGGCGTCGCGCACTTCTTGCATGTTGCGGCGGATGCCCGCCTCGTCGTATAGATGAAACGGCGTGGGGAACTGCTCGACGATATGCTCGAGCGTCTCCTTGTCCACAAACGGCTGCTTGGCCGCATATGCCTCGTTGGGAGTCAATGACATGTCCCGTAAACCTCGCTATCCAGACGGCGCTACCTGCGCATCGAATCCGCATAGCGTGGACCCAATGTCCGGATAGCGCTCCCGCATTGCTGCAGACAGTCCTGCGGGTGTTTCCCGCAGGCCCACCAGGCTGTTCGTGCCCGAAAAACCCAGTTCGGCGGGTTTCGCCTCCCCGCGGGGTCAAAGCCTGCCGGCTCGCCCGCGGCTCTTCGTGCCCGCGCCTCTATCAAGTGGTAACGACCCTACCACGTTGCACTTTACCAAACAAGAGTATTCGTATATAACGTTTAAAAAATGCAGGGATATGCTGGAAATAAGGGTGTAGCAATCTTGCGGCACAATAGATAGCAGCCGACGCGCACCTACGAAAGGAACCAATATGGCCGAGCTCCAAGAACTCCGTCGCTACCGCCGCGACTTGCACAGGATCCCGGAGCTCGACTTCGATCTTCCGCAGACGATCGCCTATATCGAGGGCGTGTTGGCACCGCTCACCTGCGATGTGATCCATCCGTGCCCCGGCTGCGTCTGCGCTTTCTTCGACGCTGGCGTTGGCGCCGCGCATGCCACGGCGATTCGCGCCGATATGGATGCGCTGCCCATTGCCGAGGCAACGGGGGCAGCGTTCGCTTCGACCCATCCCGGCAAGATGCATGCTTGCGGGCACGATGGACACATGGCCATGGCGCTTTCGGCGGCAACCTTTGTCGACCGTACGATCCGTGAGCAGCCGGGCGCCATTAAGCGCAATGTGCTCTTTGTGTTTCAGCCGGCCGAGGAGACGACTGGTGGTGCCAAGACGGTGTGCGAGAGCGGCGTGTTCGAGCGCTACGGGGTGGATCGCATCTTCGGCTTCCACGTGTGGCCCGATCTGCCCGCCGGCACGTTGGCGAGCTGCTCCGGTCCGTTGCTGGCGCGTTCGAGTGAGACACACATTCATATCCATGGCACGAGCATCCATATCGCTAAGACCTATGGCGTTCCGGTCGAGGAGTCGCACGATGCGGCGCTGGCGGCTGCCAAGTTCTTGGTTTCCGAGCGCGAGCTCATGGACGAGTTGGGTGTCGACGAGCCCTGCATTGGTAAGTTCGGCCTGCTGCAGGCCGGCACCGTCTGCAATGCGGTGGCGGGGGAGGCCCATGTTGCCGGCAGCCTACGTGTGTTTACGGACGACATGTTCGACCGCGCGCGCGAGGGCGTGCGCCGCGTGCTGGACGATGCCTGCGTCGCAACGGGCTGCACATATGACCTCGATTTTGCCGAGGGCTATCCGCCGGTCGATAACGACCCCGAGCTGTTCGCCCACATTGCGCCTGTCTTGTCCGAGCTGCAACTCGTGGATGAGCCTTTGCTGATTGCCGAGGACTTCGCTTTCTATCAGCGCCATCTGCCAGGTGTGTTCTTCCTCCTGGGTACGGGCGTGCCGGAGGGACAAGAAAACCCGATCGACGCTGATGGCTGCCCAGCCTATGCAACAAGCGCTCTGCATACCGATACCATGCTCTTTGACGAGGAGATTCTTCTCAAAGGCCTTGATGTCTACAAGCGATTGCTTTTGCTTGACTAAGGCGTGAAGGACTATTTGTTCTAGAAAATACGAACAAACGTACGATATAATAGAGATGTAAGTCTATAGAAACGTTTGACGTTACTAACGTAAGGCGATACTATGATTGCATCGTATAAAGATGAGGATACCGAACGCTTTGCCATGGGTGTGCGGGTCAGGAAGTTCGTGCCCTTTGAGCGTGTTGCGTTGAGGAAGATTCGCCAACTGCAGGTTTGTGCTTCGCTTGATGATCTTCGCGTTCCACCGGGCAACCGCCTGGAAGCTTTGAAGGGCGATCGTGCCGGGCAATATAGCATCCGTGTTAACGAGCGCTATCGGGTCTGTTTTGAGTGGAGACAGGAGATGGCTTGGAATGTCGAAATCGTCGATTATCACAAGTGATGAGACCTCGGCCGATTTGCTGTCGCCAGTGACTCCTGGTGAGCTTCTCAAAGAGGAGTTTCTTGTTCCCATGGGCATTTCTCAATATCGCCTTGCGAAAGAGACCGGGATTCCGGCTCAGCGTATCGGGCAGATTGTCTTGGGAAAACGTCGCGTGACGGCCGACACCGACCTCCGTCTTTGCCGTTATTTTGGCCTGACGGATGGTTATTGGCTGCGCGCTCAGATGGCGTTTGACCTTGAGGCCGAGAAAAGGCGGATCGAACCGGAACTCGATAAGATCGTTCCTGTTCAGCAGGCCATCGCACTGTAGTGCTCAGAGATGATGGGGGTGGCGCGGCGATGAAGCGACGCCGACAGTCTGCCGTATATAGTCCGGGTGGATGCGGGTGCGGTTTGCTGCTGCTTCCGGTCATCGCTGTGAGCATTGGCGTGATGTTTGCGCTTGCCGGGTTGGCCGCGGCGGCGCTCGTGCTGCTGATTGTGGCCATTGGCGTGACGGTCTGGCTGTGCCGTTCTCGCGAGCAACGTCGTGCCGATGGTAAGACCAATGTTGGATGGACCATCTTTCTAGTCGTCGCCTACCTATTGAGCATCAGCTATTTAGTTTTCTTTATCCTGTTGCTTGCGAGTACCTTTACCGGGGAATCCGTCACGTTGGGTTGATACACAGCCAGCAGACGGTCGTGCAAAGTGCGTTTGCTCGGCGTTCGGATAACTGCATTGGCCGTTTACCGCAACCTTAGCCCTCAGCTAATGAATTCAAGTTCAATCCTTTCTACGATGTGCTGTGTGCCGGCACGGTAGCCGGATCGTAGGAAGGATGAATAATGGCAAAAGAGGGAAAGAAGCCGATCGGCAAGATTGTCCTAGGCGTCATCGTGGTGCTGGTTATCGTCGGTGCCGTGGGCTCCATGGGTGGCAATTCAACCGATTCGTCTGCGAGCGATTCGGCAAAACCTGCCGAGGCGACACAGCAGGCTGAGGAGCAAAAAGAACCGCAAGAACCGTATACCATTGCTGACGAGGCTGAAGACACCTCCAATCAGTTTGCCTATAAGATCACGGGCACGCTGACCAATAACACGGACAAGGAAAAGAGCTACATTCAGATTGAGTATGTTCTGTATGATGCCGATGGCAACCAGGTTGGAACGGCTCTTGCAAACACCAATCATCTGAAGGCGGGCGGCTCCTGGAAGTTCGAGGCGCTGGGTACGGTGTCTCCTGACCAGGTTGCTAGCTGGGAGCGTTCGGATGTAAGCGGTTTTTAGCATGTTGCATGCACTGGGGGGAGGTGAAGTCGTATGCCCGATAAAAAGCTGACCGAGGAGCTGCTCAATGAGCTTCTCGATGCGCCGAACATCGATGGCTATATCAGGGAGCACGACTTTGCCGCCCCGTCGCTTTCGGACTACCTGAAGCAGCTGCTGCAGGAAAAGGGCTTGGAGCGCTCGCGCGTGGTTCGTATGGCCGATCTCAATGAGACCTTCGGCTATCAGATTTTTACCGGTGCGCGTCACCCGAGTCGCAATAAGGTGCTGCAGATTGCCTTTGCGATGGCGCTGACGCTCAAAGAGGCCAACCGTGCACTGACGGCTGCCGGGGTAAGCGTCCTCAACTGCAAGGATCGCCGTGATGCGATTATCATCTTTTGCATCGATCGCGGGTGCAGCCTCCAAAAGGTCAACGAGGAGCTGTATCGCTTTGGCGAGGAGACGGTGAGTTAGCGGCTGATATCTGAGCCGGCGGAGCTGCCGAACAACGATGCAAACGAACGGGGCGCGGATGCCATGGGGTGTCTGCGCCCTGCGCTATGATGGAGGCTATGGATACTCAGACCACAACATATTCCGATGACGAGCTGACCGCAGCGCTTGCCGAACATCTGGCGTCGCTCGATCGCGACGACAGCTATCGCGTGGAGCGTGTACTTAAGCGCTCGTCCGTTGAAACAACCGAGCTCGTGTACTTTGAAGGAACCGGCGGTGGTTCGCTCGGCCCCTTTGTCCGTAAACGCATCGATGCTTCGGCTCAAATCGGCGGGGCATACGGGCGTCTGTTTGCCGCCCAGCGGGCAGGCAGGCGTTTTGAGCACCTGCCCAGAATCGTCGATTGTCATCGTGTGGGCGACGAGCTCAACGTGGTTATGGAATACATCGAAGGGGAGACGCTCAGGGCGCTGGTGGACCGTCTGGGAGCCACCCCCGATTATGCGCGTGAATTGTATCCTGCCCTATGCGATGCCGTGGGCGAGCTCCATGCCGGTTTTGCAATGGCGGGGGAGACGTCGGCGCCGGTGATCCATCGCGACCTCAAACCGTCGAATATCATCGTGACGGGTGCGAACTGTACGCTCGATGAGGGCCTGACGTTTTCGTCGCTGGTGATTATCGACTTGGGGATCGCGCGCGTATGGCGCGATGGCGCCGATGCCGACACCGTCAAGTTTGGCACGCGACCCTATGCGCCGCCCGAGCAGTATGGGTTTGGGCAGACGAGTGTGCGCAGCGACGTCTACGCACTGGGCGCCCTGTTGTTCTTCTGCTTGACGGGAGTCGACCCTAAACCAGGGCTCGACATGCGCGAGCAATGCGAGGCGCGTGGCATTCCCACTCCACTTGCCGATGCCGTCTGCATGTCGATGGCGCTCGACCCGGCCAAGCGTTTTGCGAGTGCGGAAGCGTTGGGACGGGCGACGCGCTCGGCATACAATCTGAGCCGCCCCGTGCGGCCTCCTACACCTGCGCCTGTCCGTACTCCGGCCTCGGAGACGGTGTTGACGCTCCAAGGGCTCCAGAACCCCGCAGGGCTTCCTAGGCCTGCCGCCTCCGCTGCATGCGGTCCGCTCTCTCGCGTTCCGGAGTCTCTGGGGCGCATTTGGAATGCGCTCGTCTGCTTCTCGCTACTTGTGTTCTTTGCCGGAAGTCACTTTGCCGTCTTTCACCCCACGGGAGCAAACCAAAGCTACCCGACGTGGCTTCTCATAATCGAGTATTTTTTCTTTGTCGATGGCCTTATGGTGCTTATGCATTTTGCGCTGCTCGATAAGCGCCGTCTTCGTCGGCGATTCGCACTGCTCGACAGCTATCGCGGCAAGAAACTCGCGAAACTTTGGCTCAAGGCATTGGGTGTGCTGCTCCTATGCATGATCGTCATAGTCGCGGTTGCCAATGCGACCGGCGTCGTCGATGCCTCCGCTACCTAAAAGAAAAGGGCCCCATTGGGGCCCTTTGCAGTTGCACCTAGATGCGGTTCATCTGAGCGGCGACTTTGTTGTACCAGTCCTGCCACGTGGGCGGGCAGTACTTTTTGGCCGCTGCCGGGGTAAGGGTGGAGCCGTAGTTGGCGCCCAGATAGGCAACGTGAGCGGAGATGCCCTCGCTCCAGCTGCCAAAGCTGCGCCAACCGCCGCCACGGGCACTCCAGCCCCAGGCGTTGTAAGAATTGGCGCAATAAGCACCCTTGGTGCTCTCGATGCAGGCGATGGCGGGGGACCAACGGGGGTCGACACCGGTATTCCAAGCGGCGACGGCAAAGTTATAGCCCTGGCCTGCCATGGGGGAGCCGGCGAGATAATTGTCGATGCGGCTCGTCCACTCATTAATGAACGAATCGTAATCGGAGCTACCGGTATTGGCGTTGTTCACCGTGGTGTCGATGGTGGTGTTGGTGTTGGTGGCCTGGCTGCTGGAATTGTTGCCGCTTACGCCCTCGCCCGAGATCTTCTCGGCGGCAGCGGCCTTATCGGCCTCAAGCTTGGCAAGCTCGGCGGCATTTTCCTGCTCGGCTTTTGCCTGTGCCTCGCTGCGGAGCTGCTGGGCCTGCGCCAGCGCATCCTCGGCGTTTTTCTGCTCTGCCTCAAGCTGTGACTTGGCCTGCTGGAGCTCGGCCTTGTTCTGCTCGAGTTCGGTTTGCATATTATTGAGCTCTTCGATCTCGTCGACGCTCGAGCTCGTGATCTGGTTGGTGTATTTGCAGGTCGTGATGAACTCACCCAGGCTCTGCGCGTTGACCAGGAAGCTCACGATGGGGTTGGTGCCCTTCTGATACTTGTACAGATCGCGCATGGCGGAGCTTGCCTTGGCCTGCTGCTCGGGAAGCTTAGCCTCGATTTCCTCGATGCTTGCCTCATTGGAGTCAATCTGCTTTTGCAGGTCATCGAGTTTGGTGCGGGCGTCGTTGTAGGCGCTCGTGGCGGCTTCGATCTTCTGCTGGGCTGCGGAAAGCTGGTCCTGCGTTGCCTGCGAGGCGGCATACGCCGCAACGGGGGAGAGCATCGGCGTGGCCGTCAGCGCAACGGCGAGTGCGGCGCTCGTGATGATACGAGCCGGCTTCGACGCAATGAGCGCTGCGGCGCGATGATTCGAATGCTGCATCCAGTCCCTCTGCAATCAATCGTAGGTTATGGTTCGAACGGTATTCTACTACTGCTTTCGACCTCAACTTGAACCTTAAAGGTTCCAAAGGGTCAAGTTGAACTTGAGGCTTTGGCTTTGACCTGCAGTTATGATGAATTGTTGAGAAACCATAGAGTTCAACTTTAACGTTACGGAACCCTGTCGAGAGGGTTTTTGTTTATCAAAAGTCGCCTCATGTGGGGTTTTGCAACTACAGGGTCCCATCACGGCGAGGGCGGATTTCATGCTGGATGATTACGTCGATTGCCATAGATACGGTGGAGCTTTGGGCGCCGGCGGCTTGGCACGCTAGAATAAATCAGTTGCGCAAAGACCGCCCCGTTGTGTGGGCAGTTCATGATAGGAAGTTTCCATGGCATTGCAGTTTACAGAGCGCGAGTTCATTCCCGTGCTGCTCGGTGGCGACATCAACGCCTATTCGGTGGCGCGCGCCTTCTACGATGAGTACCAGGTCAAGAGTCTGGTCTTTGGCAAGTACCAGACGGGTCCCGCGTACCGCAGCCAGATTATCGACTACACGCCCAACGTGGATATCGACACCATGCCCGTGATGCTCAGGACCGTCAACGGCATTGCCCAAGCGCATGCCGATAAGACGATTGTCCTTGTGGGCTGTGGCGATAACTATGTTGCCCTTGTGGCTCAGGCCAAGGATGCCCATGAGTTGGCGGATAACATCGTCGCGCCTTACGCTCCCTACAGCATGCTTGAGCAGTGTCAGAAGAAGGAGATCTTCTACGAGCTGTGCGAGAAGCATGGCGTGCCCTATCCGCATACCTTTACCTTCACCATGGCGATGCTGAACGCTCAAGGCGAGGCGCCTGCCGAAGTGCTCGACCAGATCGATTTTCCCTACCCGATGATTCTGAAGCCTTCTGACGGCATCATGTGGTGGCAGCACGAGTTCGAGGGCCAGAAAAAGGCCTATGAGATTGCCGACCGTGCCGAGCTGGAACAGGTCATTCGCGACTCGTATGCCAGCGGCTACACCGACGACCTGATCTTGCAGGATCGCGTGCCCGGCAACGACGAGTATATGCGCGTGCTCACCAGCTATTCCGACCGCAACGGCAAGGTCCGCATGATGTGCCTGGGCCACGTGCTGCTCGAGGAGCATCAGCCTCACGGTGTCGGCAACCACGCCTGTATCATCACCGAGCCCAATGACGAGCTCATGGGCGGCGTGCGCAAGTTGCTCGAGGACCTTCACTTTGTGGGTTATTCCAACTTTGACGTTAAGTACGACGAACGCGACGGCTCGTTTAAGTTCTTCGATTTCAACACGCGCCAAGGTCGCAGCAACTACTACGTCACTAACAGCGGCTTTAACGTTGCCAAGTATGTGGTGGACGAGTATGTGTTCAACCGCCCGTTTGAGCCGGAGTTTGTGACGGCGCAGGACGAGGCGCTGTGGATGGTCGTTCCCATGGGCGTCGTCGACAAGTACGTCAAGGATCCCGAGCTGCGCGCTAAGGTGCATCGCCTGGACAAGGAAGGCAAGGGCGCCGACCCTTCGTTTATGAAGGGCGACTTTGTCTTTAACCGCTGGCTGCGCATGTGGCACACCAAGCTGCGCCACTTTAAGCTGTTCAAGACGTATTACAAGTAGATGAGTGCGGCGCCCGTCCGGTTTACATCGGGCGGGCGCGGGTATGATACGCGCAATTGCGCAAGCGTCACCAAGGAGGCGGCGATGGAAAAGCTGGGAGTTATCGGCGGCATGGGCGCCGAGGCCACGTCATATTACTACGACCAGGTGGTGCGTCATACGGCTGCTGCCTGCGATCAGGAACATATCGACATGGTGGTGCTCTCCAAGTCGACCATGCCCGACCGCACGCTGGCCATTAAGACCGGCGAGCATGCCAAGCTGCTGGCGACCATGAAAGAGTGTGCCCAGGCACTCGAGTCGCTGGGCTGTGCGCACATTGCCATTCCCTGCAACACGTCACACTACTTCTACGACCAGATCCAGTCGTTTACGAAGGTGCCGATTATCCACATGCCGCGTGAGTCGGTGCGCTATGCCCTTGCGGGTGCGGTGATGGGGGAGCGCGAGTTCGACCCCAACCTGAGTATGCCGGCCGAGCCGGTGCGCAAGATTGGCATCATGGGCACCGACGGAACCGTGGGCGCGGGCGTCTACGGCCGCGAATGCGAGGCCGCGGGTGTTGAGGTTGTCTATCCCAGCGAGAAACGTCAGAACGATGTGATGTCGCTTATCTACGATGATGTGAAGGCCGGACGTGAGCCCGATATGGATAAGTTCGACCGCGTGATGTGGGAGTTCGCCCGTAGCGGCTGCGACCGTGTCATTCTGGCCTGCACCGAGCTATCGGTGCTGCAGAAGTATCGAGAGATGCCCGAGATCACCCTCGATGCCATGGATGTCCTGGTGCGCGAATCCATCATCCGCAGCGGCGCCCCCTACCGCCTCTAGCTTCCGACCTGTCAAAAAGGGACAGGTTAATTTTGGTAGGTTTTATCTGGTGAAACAGTAAAGGCCTCGGCTCGTTTGGTGCGAGCCGAGGCCTTTTGCGTTGGGCGGTTGCTGCCGGTGGCGAACTAGAACAGGAAGCCGATGGCGATGAGGGCGATGCTGACGATGAGCACGGCGATGTCCAGGCCCTTGATGGGGTAGCGCTTGTACGAGCTGGCGCGTGTACGCAGATAGAAGCCGCGCTGTTCTGCCGCCAAGGCTGTGGCATCGGTCTTGCCCACGCTCGAGATGAGCAGCGGCACACACAGTGGCAACATGAGCTTAAGCTTCTTGATGGGGTTCTTGGTGTCGTACTCGACGCCGCGTGCGGTCTGCGCTTCCATGATGGCGTTCATCTCCTGACCAAACACCGGCACAAAGCGTAGCGCCGTGGTAAAGGTGAAGGCATAGCGATACGGCACGTGCAGCACCTCGACGCAGGCGTTGGCGAGGTCGTTGAGCTTGGTCACCATAAGCATGAGGATGAGTGGCAGCGCCACGCCCAACAGGCGTAGGCAGGCCTTCGATCCGGTAATGAGGCCCGTGTCGGTGATAAAGCCCCACACTATGTTGCCGTCGCGCATAAAGGCCAGCTGAAGCACCAGCATGATAAGTGCGAGCGGAATCAGCAGCTTGAGTAGCGAGAGCAGACGGTCGACGACACCGGCATAGGCGCCCAGTGCGAGGGTGAGTGCCAAAAAGCCCAACAGCGCCACGTAGGTGTCGGACAGGAAGATGCCGATGATGATGGCGGCGGCAAGGCCCAGTTTGACGACCGGGTTCAAGCGGTGCAGCAGTGTGTCGCCCGGCATATAGTCGATGACGTTAACCACGGTGGACCATCTCCTCGGTAATGCGAACGATATCGGTGACCTCGCTCACCTGTGCAAAGACGGGAGAGACGGAGGATGCCAGACGATGAGAAAGCTCTATGACCTGAGGTGGCTCAACGTAGGCTTGCTGCATGAGCTCGATGTTCGAGAATAGCTCGTGCGTGCGGCCGCGGTCGAGGATACGACCGTCGGCCATTACTACGATACGCTCGGCAAAGTCGGAAACGACTTCCATGTCGTGACAGACCATAATCACGGCGCAGCCGCGCTCGGCCATGGTGCGCACGGTTTCCATGACGGTCATGCACTCGCGGTAATCAAGGCCGCTCGTGGGCTCGTCGAGCACGACGATCTTGGGCTCAACAACTACGACGGAGGCAAGCGCCACCATTTGTCGCTGGCCGCGCGAAAGCGAGAAAGGTGCCTCATCGGCAGGCAGGCCAAAGCGGTCGATAACGAGTCGAGCGCGACGCAGAGCCTCGGCACGGTCGATGCCGGCAAGCTCCAGGCCAAAAGCGACCTCGTCGAGTACGGTATCCTTGCAGATCTGGCGGTCGGGGTTTTGGAAGAGGGTTGCGACTTCGCGGGCGATGCGGCTCGTGGGAACGGCTGCGGTGTCCAGCCCCGTAACGCGCACGCTGCCCGAGGCGGGCTTAAGCAGGCCTGTGAGCAGCTTGGTGAGCGTGGTCTTGCCGGCACCGTTCTGGCCGACGATGCCCACGAGCTCGCCGGGATAGAGGGTCAGGTTGAGGTCGTGTACGGCGGCGCCGCCATTGGGATAGGCAAACTCAACGTGATCGAAGGTGAGCACGGGCTCGGCGTCCTTGGCGTGCGGGCGCAACGACGGTGCATGCGGGGAGCCGGCGGGCGCCTGGGCTTCGCTGGCCGCGTGTGCGGGGTCGACAATGCCCGAAATCAGGCGCTCGGCCTCATCGACATCCAAGCAAGGGATACCGCTTACCAGGCCATCGGCCTCGAGGCTATTGAAGATACGCGTGACGCGAGGGCAGTCGACGCCGATGGCACGGAGCTCGTCGGTATGCCCGAAAACCTCGTGTGGCTCGCCCTGCAGCGCGATTTCGCCATGGTTGAGCACGAGCACGCGGTTGCAGTACTCCGAGAGCAGGGCGACCTTTTGCTCAACGACGACGATGGTAATTCCAAGTGCGCGGTTTGCCTCACGCAGCGTCTCGAAGACCAACGTGGAGCTGGCGGGGTCGAGTGCCGCGGTGGGCTCGTCGAGAACCAAAACGCGCGGACGCATGGCGAGGATGGCGGCGATGGCTACCTTTTGCTTCTGTCCGCCCGAGAGGGTGGCGATCTCGCGGTCGCGCAGGTCGCTGATGCCGACGGTCTCGAGCGTTTCGCTCACGCGCTGCTCGATCTGGTCGTGGGGAACGCCAAAGTTCTCGAGGCCAAAGAGTATCTCGTCCTCGACGACCGAGGCGACCATCTGCGTGTCGATATCCTGCAGCACGCTGCCGACGATTTGCGACACGTCGGTCAACGAGACCTCGCAGGTGTCGTGGCCGTCAACCATGACGGACCCAAAGAACGTGCCGGTGTAGTGGTGGGGCACGGCGCCCGACAGGCAGGCAGCAAGCGTGGACTTGCCGGCGCCCGAGGGCCCGATGATGCCGATGAAATCTCCCTTGTTCACGCTGAGTGAGATGTGGCTGAGCGCCTGCTCGGTCTGCGTGCCATAGGAGAACGAGACATCGTCGACGTTGATGATCGTTTCCATGGATACCTTTCAGAGTCATTGGGGACGTTCTTACATGACTAGTCGTTTAAGAACGTCCCCAAGAGCTAGTTGTCTGGGACAGTCTTTGTTGGTGGAGTGCGGAGACGGCTTTACGAGGGGCCCCAGGTTGGCGCGAAAGGGGAGCGAAGCGTACTTGGGTACGCGAGCGACGAATGAACGCCAAGATGGGGTGGCTCGTAAAGCCGAGCGGGTTAGTTGAGCCTAAGGGCCTTCTGGATGGGCAGGTAGAGGGCGCCGACCAGGATGGCGTTAAAGACGGCGGTCATGGCGACAACGGGCAGCATGGCTGCGGCGAGCTCGCCCACCACGCCGAGCATGGCCATCTTGATGACCATAAAGATGACGCCCGAGACAAAGGTGGTCACGAACGTTGCGATGATGGCGACGGCAGGCTTAACCTGGCCGCCCTTGGCGGCGGCGTTGACGATGACGGCCATAAGCATGGCGGCGATGCCCTCGGCGGCAAAATCGACAAACGGCGAGGTGGTGGTGATCTGGATCACGGCGGCCGAGATGAGGCCGATGACGGGCGCCTGACCAATGTTGGGGCGAATGACCAGAATGGTGAGGCAGAAGGCCGAGATGATGAACTCGGGGCTAATCATGCCGCCCGAGATGCTGGAGATAGCCTTGCCGACGGTGAAGTTGAGGATGAAGCCGGCGGCAAGCAGGATGGCGAGCAGGACAAGGGCACGGATATCGAGCTTACCGCGATCGGCGGTATGGACGGTGCGGGGCTGGGTGGCGGTGGTGTTCTGAGGCATGGTGAAAATCCTTTCGGAAGGGGATTGCAAGAGAAAAGCGGAGGCGCGTGATGCGAATGCGATCGGGCTCGAGATAGAAAAAGGCCCCCGGTCGAAACCGGAGGCCTTCCAATCACCTAGAGCGCAAAAACAGGCGTGAGGGACTCACTGTCGACCGATCGTATTCGCATCACGCCACCACCAGTTGTTGAGAGATTTCATCGTGTTCTTCATGTTGGTGGCTCCTTTCGTGATGCCGTGGCGCGGTCGCACCTAGTTGCTGTTGCGCTGCACTATAGCACAGCGAAGTGTGTGCGGGGAAATCTTTTTTAAAAA
>URBS01000010.1 GCA_900546085.1 uncultured Collinsella sp. | reverse complement strand
TGGTTCCGTTTGTCTCGATCTGTAACAGCTGGGCTGTTAAAAGCGGGCTTGGTGTTACAGATTGAGACAGTTGGGTTCCACGGTCGCGCCGGACCGACACTCTCAAGTCCTATCTTTCAATCACTCAGAAAATCTTATATATAGAGACTTAGATTTGTGTATAAGATCGCGCAAAGCTGGCAACAATACTTCTCGAACAACGTGAAGCCGCCCCGTAGGGCGGCCGCCCCAAGAGAGGTGATTCCATGAGAATCGATAAGCTAGCAATGACGTCGCGCGAGGCGTTACAGACCGCCATGAGCACGGCCGCCGACGCGCAGGCCGGCGCGGTGGAGCCGATTCACCTGCTGTCTGCCCTGCTCGGTGCCGGTGAGCGCAATATCTCCGTGATCATCGAGCGCATCGGTGCCGACCCGGCCCAGCTTGCGCGCTCCACCCAGGACGCCATCGACCGCGCGCCCAAGGTTTCGGGCGAAGGCCAGCAGATGGGCCTGTCCAACGAGCTCGTCCGCGTCATCGAAAAGGCCGAGAAGAAGGCCACCAAGATGGGCGACAGCTTTGTGGTGACCGAGCATCTGCTGATGGCGCTTGCCGAGGACAAGGGCGAGGCCGGCCGCGTGCTGCGCGACGCCGGCGTGACCAAGGAGCGCATCGAGCAGGTCTACGAGGAGCTGCGCGGCGATGACCGCGTGACGTCTGCCGAGGACAAGACGCAGTTTGAGGCGCTGGAGCAGTACGGCCGCAATATTTGTGACCTGGCCCGTGCCGGCAAGCTCGACCCGGTCATCGGCCGTACCGACGAGATTCGCCGCACCATCCAAGTCCTGTCCCGCCGCACTAAGAACAACCCCGTGCTCATTGGCGAGCCGGGCGTCGGCAAGACGGCCATCGTCGAGGGCATCGCCCAGCGTATCGTGGCCGGCGACGTGCCGAGCACCCTGCGCGACCGCGACCTCATCGAGCTTGACATGAGCGCGCTGGTCGCCGGTGCCAAGTACCGTGGTGAGTTCGAGGACCGCTTGAAGGCTGTACTCAAGGAAGTCCAAAAGGCGCAAGGCAAGGTCATCCTGTTCATCGATGAGCTCCATACCATCGTGGGTGCGGGTGCCACCGAGGGCTCCATGGACGCCGGCAACATCCTCAAGCCGGCGCTTGCCCGTGGCGACTTACACGCAATCGGCGCGACTACGCTTGACGAATACCGCAAGTACATCGAGAAGGATGCGGCGCTCGCCCGTCGTTTCCAGACCGTAATGGTGAGCGAGCCTACCGTCGAGGACACCATCTCGATTCTGCGTGGCCTCAAGGAGAAGTACGAGATCTTCCACGGCGTGCATATCACCGATAGCGCGCTCGTGGCCGCCGCCGACCTCTCCGATCGCTACATCGCCGACCGCTTCCTGCCCGACAAGGCCATCGACCTGGTCGATGAGGCCGCAAGCCGCCTGCGCATGGAGCTCGACAGCATGCCGGTCGAGATCGACGCCACCACGCGTCAGCTCACCCAGCTGCAGATCGAGGAGCAGGCGCTCATGAAGGAGACCGATGACGCCTCCAAGGAGCGTCTGGAGGCCCTGCGCCAGGAGATTGCCGTGGTCCAGGAAAAGCTCAACGTGCAAAAGGCCGGCTGGCTCAACCAAAAGAACGCCATCGACCACGTGCAGGAGCTCAAGGGACAGCTCGAGGAGGCCAGAAGCGAGGAGGAGCGCGCAACGCGCAACGGCGACCTGGGCCGTGCGTCCGAGCTGCGCTATTCCGTGATCCCAGGTCTGCAGCAGCAGATTCAGGATTCCGAGGCTGCGCTCGAGGCGCAAAAGCGGCAGGACGGTGAGGGCCTCAACGAGCAGGTGACCTCCGACGAGATTGCCGAGGTCGTGAGCGCCTGGACCGGCGTGCCCGTGTCCAAGATGATGCAGGGCGAGCTCGACAAGTTGAAGGGCCTGGAGGGCGAGCTGCATAAGCGCGTCATTGGCCAGGACGAGGCCGTGTCCGCCGTGGCCGCGGCCGTGCGCCGCAGCCGTGCGGGCCTCTCCGATCCGGACAAGCCCATCGGCAGCTTCTTCTTCCTGGGCCCCACCGGCGTAGGCAAGACCGAGCTCGCCAAGGCGCTGGCCGAGTGCCTGTTCGACGACGAGCGCGCGCTCGTGCGTATCGACATGTCCGAGTACATGGAGAAGTTCAGCGTCCAGCGTCTGATCGGTGCGCCTCCGGGATACGTGGGCTACGACGAGGGCGGCCAGCTCACCGAGGCCGTGCGCCGTCGTCCGTACTCCGTGATCTTGCTCGACGAGATGGAGAAGGCCCATCCGGATGTCTTTAACGTGCTGTTGCAGGTGCTCGACGACGGCCGCCTGACCGATGGCCAGGGTCGCCAGGTGTCCTTCAAGAACACGATCATTATCATGACGTCTAATGTGGGCTCCAAGGCTATCGCCGAGCTTTCCGGCAAGGACGAGGAGGAGATGCGCCATCAGGTCGACGCGGCCATGGCTCAGACCTTCCGCCCCGAGTTCCTCAACCGTATCGACGATATCGTGGTGTTCCATCCGCTCGGCATGGCGCAGATTGAAAAGATCGTCGACATCCAGCTCGCCGACGTCCGCGCGCGTCTGGCCAAGGAGCGCATGACGCTTGCCATCACCCCGGCGGCCAAGCAGATGCTCGCCGTGGGCGGCCTGGACCCCGTGTTCGGTGCCCGTCCGCTCAAGCGCCTGGTCCAGCGCGAGGTCGTGGACGCCATCGCCGCCGCCATCATTGATGGCACGGTGCGCGAGGGCGATCAGGTGACGGTCGATGTCGACAAGGACGGCGGCTTTACCGTCGTGTGCGACAACACGCCGGCGGCCACCTACGAGGTCCCCGACGCCGAGTAGATTTATGGGACATGCCTTAAAAACTGCCAGCCGTCTCTAAACGCCAAGGGCGGCGGATCCAATTGGGTCCGCCGCCCTTTTTCGTGCGACAATCGATAATGTTGAACACGATTGCATGGCAAGGAGATATGCAGATGATAGACAAGAACAAGACGAATGCACCGGTCGCCAACGCCGCGCCGGCCGTCAACGCCGCGCCGGCCGCACCCAAGCCTGCACCCAAGCCGCGCGACCCCTACATCCGTGCCGAGAACGAGGACGACGACGGCTACGATCCCTACAGCGATCGCCGCCCCGAGCGCGAGCCCCTCTTCGAAGCTGACCCCTGGCGTTAAGTAGCTCATTTGGGACGGGGCTTTTTAGCTACTTTGTTTTCGGCTAGAGGCGTTCATGCCTGCCCCCCTCGGCCGCTCGATATCCTCCGGGAGGGGCCACTAATAGAAAACTTGCTTATCCATTAATCAAGATACGCATAATCTTGCTCTCCTGCTAATCAAGAATCGTTATAATCTTGATTAGCAGGAGAGCAAGATTGGAGAATTATGGCATTCAACGACTTGGTGGCTCAAAAAATAAAGGACTTTGAGCAACAGGGGATTCCGCAGGTCTTTGAGCGCGACCTTGATCTGGGCAACCCGCAGGAGCCAAAGCGCGACAACATCGTATATGTGATTGTGGGCGCCCGTCGTTGTGGAAAGACGTATCGCCTGTATCAGGAGATACGGCGGCTTCAGGGCCAAGGCGTCGAGCTTGACCGGATGCTATATTTCAATTTTGAGGATGAGCGCTTGCGTCCGTATGAGCCATCGCTACTAGCGGACGTGCTCGATACATTCTATGCACTATATCCTGCTGCTCGAGGCGAGGGCGCCTACCTTTTCTTTGACGAGATCCAGGAAATACCCGAATGGGGTGCGTTTCTGCGACGCGTGGTCGATACGGAGAAGGCGACCGTTTACGTGACGGGATCTTCTTCTAGGATGCTGTCCTCAGAACTTAAGAGCGAGTTCAGGGGCCGTTCTCTTGTGCGAGAGCTTTTTCCGTTGAGTTTTTCGGAATACGTCCGATATAAGACGGGGAGCGTTCCTGAGTCGAACGCGCCCTTCTCCTCGAGCGATGCAGCGTTGCTCCGACACCATCTGGTCGGATATCTCGAGCGAGGGGGATTCATCGCGACACTTGAGCAGACGCCCGCAGACGCGATTCAGCTGCTACAGGAATATGCGTCGCGAACGGTCGCCATGGACGTTGTGGAGCGTTACGACGTCAAGAGCCCTCGTTTGGCCTCACTGTTTCTGACGCGGTGTATGGCATCTTCGGGACGAGAGCTGTCGGTGAACAAAGTGTACAACGAGTTCAAGAGCAGGCAGATACCCGTCAGTCGAAATACGCTCAGCGACTTACTTGAGTATTACGAGGACGCCTACCTGCTGTTTTCTGTGCCGGAGTTCACGCGTTCGCTTGCAAATAATACGCGGTCTGCGTCTAAGGTCTACGCCGTCGATCCTGCGATGTTCGGGGCGTTCTCCCCCGCATCGGCATTGGATCAGGGTCAGAGGTTCGAGACCGCGGTGTTCAATGCGCTCAGAAGAAGGACCCCCGCCGTGCGGCCCGGTTCGGTTTGCCGCCTGCTGATTAAAGATAAGAATAAAAGCCATGAGGTTGACTTTGTGGCTGGGGATGCACTTCTCATGCAGGCTTATAGCCTGACTCAGGTGAGTGTGGATATGGCAAGCGAGAAAACGCGCGAACGCGAAATTGCAGCCCTCGATGCCTCGATGGCCCAGTTTGATCTTGGCGAGTCGGTAATCGTTACTATGGATGAGCAGGCCGATATTCCATGCGAGCACGGTGTGGTACACGTTGTTCCCGCATGGAAGTGGCTCCTTGCCTAATCATCTACGGATCTGTGGGGCCAGGACCTCCTGGCCCCTTCATCACGGTTGGGGAGCACCATGATGCGCCCGGCTAGTCCTGGGCTTTGATGCTTGGCAGGAGAATCTGGGCGAGATAGTCGCATTCGAGCTTGGTGGCAGCGTCGGCCTTACCGTCTTTGCCGACCAGCACGTTCTTGATTTGGCTGTAGGTGTAGCGGTTGCCGGTCGTGAGCTCGACAAGCTCAATGGCCGTGTCCATGGGATAGGTCGACACGGGGCTCTGCGTGCGCCCGTTGATAGTCTGGGGCACCACGTATGGATAAACGGGGCCGCTGGCGTAGACGGTGTAGCCGTTGCCGAGGTTTGCCGCACCCAAAACCGCGTCGCCCTCATCGGGCGTAAAGCTTTCGCCGTCGCGCACCGTGACAAGCGTCACAAGCGGCGTATCGCTGTCGCCGGCAAGATAGATGCATAGCGTGCTGCCATTCTGCCAAGTCTCGACCTTGCCGTACCACTCGACGGGAATATCGAGCTGGTAGAGGTCGGTTGCCTTGTGGCGAGCGTCAGCATCACGGGCCGCCTGTGCCTTTTGCGCGCCCACGGCATTGACGGCGGCATTGCGACGCGCGGTTGCTGCCTGCTGGAGCACCTTGGCGGTGGCGGCGGAGCTCGCGCCTCCCTCCTCGGCATATTTGGCGGCGGCGTCGATCTGGTCGTTGGTTACCGTGTCGGCCGAAGGCACCTTGAGTTTAAAGGCAGCCTGGGCGCTTAAATCCTGTCCATCGCTCTTAACGGTGACCTGCGTCTTGGTGGTCGGGACGGTATAGATGGTGCCGTCGGCCGCGATGGGGGAGGCAGCGATGGAGAGCGTGTAATCGCCGGGCAGCAGTTTGATGCCGCAGCCGTGCTCGTCAACGTAGAGCGTTTCGCTCACAGAAGAGCCGTCGGAGTCCTGGCCACTCACCTGCACGGGGATCTTTGAGCCGGTGGAGCAGTCGAGTCCCGCGGCATGCACGCCAATCTGCACCGACATCATCGTGTGCGCACTGGCGGCGACAGCGGCAGCCTGCTCTTGCTGATATCCGTTCCAGGCAGCATAGCCTGCGCCGCCGGCGACGAGCGCGACGGCCACAACGCCGGCAACCATCAGGTTGCGGCGCTTGGGCGGCATCTTACGATGACGAGCCTCGGCTTCGCGTGCCGAAGGAACGGACGGTAGGGGAATATCGCCCATGGCGATGGTCTCGTCCACGGCTGGTGCGGAACCCAGGCCAGGAAGCTCGCGGGTCAGCGAATCCTCGGCCGGCAAGCTGTCGAGCAAGACGGTTTCCTCGCCCGTGTCGGATTCGGGCTGGTTGCCGGCCTCGCTTTCGGTGTCTTCGTGATCTACCTCATCCTCGGCAGGCTCAACGTCGTCTGCATCCTGATCATCGGACTGCGCCTCGGCTTCCGGCTCATCCTGCACGTCAGCGCCCGAATCGTCAAACGCAATCTCATCGAGTGAAATCCGGTCTAAGCTCTCCAAGGCCTCAGCGCAAGCTTCTGCATCTTGGGCCGCATCCTCTTGGCCCATCGTTTCATCTTTCATACATCCCCCAAGCTCAATATCGGGACAACAATGTACCCAAAATTGGGGTCACATAGGGCTGTCAGTCGGTTGGAAATCTGATTTTATCTGTGAGAGAGGTTTTGCATATGTGCGTGAATGCGCGCAACAACAAAAAGCCCCGGAAAGCGGGCGAATCGCTTTCCGGGGCTGCGCATGACGCGCGATTGCGGCGTCGGCTAAGCTTGCCTACATCCAAATGTGGGCGGAATAAACACGTTACTCGGCGTGCGCGTAATCAACCTTGGCGCGGCGAGCGGTAGCCTTCTCCCAATCGCTGGTACCCTCAAAGACATCCTGCTTGTAGGGATTGCGGCCGAGCTTCTTGGCGCGGTAGGCGATGTAGATGATTGCGGCGACGTTGGCGATCAGTGCAGCGATCGAGACCGCGGTAGCGGCGCCGGGGTCGAGCGTGGAGTGGGTCACAAAGATGGACTCCTCCTGGAAGTACGGGAATACCTGGGCAAACATGCACCAAATAGCCAGCGTAAAGGCGCGGTTCTGGATCCAGCCGCCCTTGTTCCAGATAAAGGCGGCGACGGTGGGCGCCAGCAGCAGCGCAAAGCCGCAGAACCAGGAGTGGGTGGGCAGGCAGTTGTAGGTGTAGCAGAAGTTCCAGATGTCGTAGGCGATGATGTAGACCCAGGTCATGTCGGGCCACAGCATGTCGGTCTGATCCTCGGAGGCGTAGACGCTCCACCAACCGGTCATGCAGAAGATGTTGATGATACCGGCGATGCCGTTGAACACGTTGTTCCAGCCAGCCAGCTGCGTAGCACCTTCGGAGGTGACCCAGGTGGACTCGCCCAGGACAAAGAAGTGATAGGCGCTCTCGAAGTCGGACACGACGGCGATCATGATGTTGATGGCGACGATCACAAACGGCCACGCGCGGAACCAATGCGCCTTGCCGATCTTGCCCCACTGGTACTTAATGGCAATGAAGCCCCAGCAACCGGCCAGCGCCGCGTACACCTTGGCGTAGTGGAACCAGCTGTTCTGGTACACATGGGTGGGGTTGGTGAGCGCCCACTCGGCACCCTGCGAGACGCCGATGGCGATGGCGACGCAGTAGATGGTCATGGCCAGCGGAGCCACGCCAAAGATGATGGCCGCGCCCAGCTTGGTGCGGCGGCCGACCTCGTTGAGCACGATCAGGCCAATAAAGACCATGGCCCAGCCGGCCCAGTGGATAAGGGTATCGCTACCCCAAACATCGAACAGCATGCTGCTCTCCTTTCACACGCCCGCGGCCCCTCTTCTGATCGCGGGCAGTTTGGCCAAATGTCGTCAGTTCTGGGGCTTGCGCTCCGGATACTTGGCGGTATAGCCCTCGATGTGGAGTGTCGAGGCGATGATTTCCTTGACCGTCTCGTCGGGCACATCGGGGTGCGTGCGGATAAACATCAACAACCCCATGATGAGGGTGTAGAACGTCTCGTAGACATGGTCGATGCGTAGCTCATGATGGGCGACAAAATCCACCACGGTGGTGTCGCAGATATACTGCGCCACGCGCTGGACCACGTTGTGCAAAAAGCCGCCGTAGAGCGCGCCGCTGCTCGAGGTAAGCGTGCTCGGCAGCTCGTGGCCGCTGGCGACCAGGCGCTTAAAGAGCGGGGCGACGGTGTCGAGCGCGCCCTCGATATCGCCGACGGTGCGGCCGGCGTTCCACTGCTCGAGCTCGGAGATAAAGCCGTCGATCGCCTCGTCCATAACGGCGGTGACGGCGGCGTCCATATCGGCAAAGTAGTGGTAGAACAGCGAGCGCGTGCAGCCGGCTCGCTTGGTCACGGCCGAGACGGATAGATGTGACACGCCCAGCTCGGAGCTCACGTCGCGCACGGCGGCGAGAATCTCGCGACGGCGCTCGTCGCCCGTCAGGCGCTTTGCCGCGCTGTCGGGTGCGGGGACGGTGTCGGCAACAGAGATATTCGCCGTGTTATCGCCCATGCGTTTGCCGCCTTTCATCCTCTTTTGTCTGACCGTTCGCCTAACAGTCTTGAATATTGTTGACGGTTCGTCAATACTATTTTTGACACAATGTCAACAATGGTGGGTGAACGGCATGGGGGCATGCTCGGCCTGCAAAAAAAGAGGGGTGCCGCGGCCTCGCCGGGCTGTGGCAAGAGAAGGGACAACCATGATTCTCAACGGACCGGGAATTAGCTACACCGAGCCTGACATCGGTTCGGAGTTCGTGCCGCCGCTGCCGGAGCATCCGCGCGAGGCAATCGTCAAGCTGTGCGAGCACTGCACCAACCGTCTGCTGCATCGCGACGAGCTGCTGGGCTACGAGTACTGGTCGTTTGCCGAGGCCGCAACCGACGAGCAGGCCGAAGTGCTCTGCAAGATGAAGATGCGCCGTCCCTATACGCTGCCCGAGATGGTCAAGCTCACCGGCATGCCCGAAGCCGATATCGAGAAGATGCTCGACGACATGAGCTACACGGGTCTGCTTGAGTACAACTGGGAAAACCCCGAGCGCGCCAAGCAGTGGGTGCTGCCCATGCTGGTGCCGGGTTCCGCTGAGTTTCTCAACATGCGCGTGAGCCAGCTCGAGGAGCATCCGGTCTATGCCAAGTTCTTTGAGCAGGCGTCCAAGGGGCCGCTGTCCCGCGCCACGCCGATGGTGCCGCCCGGAGGCGCCGGTATCGGCATGCATGTCATTCCGGTCGAGAAGGCTATCGACGCCGCGAGCACCTCGGTGCCGATCGAGCATATCGAGCATTGGCTCGACAAATACGATGGCAAATATGCCGCTAGCACCTGCAGCTGCCGCGCGAGCCGTCGCGTGATGGGTGAGGGCTGCGCCGACGACCCGGCCGATTGGTGCATCGCCGTGGGCGATATGGCCGACTACGTGGTTGAGACCGATCGTGGCCATTACGTGACCCGCGACGAGGTTTACGACATCTTGCGCCAGGCCGAGGACAACGGCTTTGTGCACCAGATCACCAACATCGACGGCGAGAACAAGATCTTCGCCATCTGCAACTGTAACGTCAACGTGTGCTACGCCCTGCGCACCTCGCAGCTGTTCAACACGCCCAACCTGTCGCGCTCGGCCTATGTCGCCAAGGTCGAGAAGGACAAGTGCGTGGCCTGCGGTCGCTGCGTTGAGGTGTGCCCGGCCGGCGCCGCCAAGCTCGGCCAGAAGCTCTGCAGCAAAAAGGCCGGCGGACAGGTGCCCGAGTATCCGCGCCAGGGGCTGCCCGATGCCACCAAGTGGGACCACACCAAGTGGTCGCCCAACTACCGCAACGACAACCGCATCGAGACGCATGAGTCCGGCACCGCTCCCTGCAAGACGGCCTGCCCCGCGCACGTTGCCGTTCAGGGCTATTTGAAGCTCGCGGCTCAGGGTCGCTATGACGAGGCCCTAGCACTCATTAAGCGCGAGAACCCGCTGCCCGCTATCTGCGGCCGTGTGTGCAACCGCCGCTGCGAGGACGCCTGCACCCGCGGCCGTGTGGACGCCGCCGTGGCTATCGACGAAGTCAAGAAGTTTATCGCCCAGCGCGATCTAGATGCCGCGACCCGCTATGTCCCACCTGTGGTGACCCCGACGCGTGCCGGCGGCTTCGATCAGAAGATCGCCATCATCGGTGCCGGCCCGGCCGGTCTGTCCTGCGCTTTCTACCTGGCCGAGAAGGGCTACAAGCCCGTCGTGTTCGAGAAAAACGAGCGCCCGGGCGGCATGCTCACCTACGGCATTCCCAGCTTTAAGCTGCAGAAGGATGTTATCGAGGCCGAGGTCGAGGTTATTCGCCTGATGGGTGCCGAGTTCCGCTATGGCGTGGAAGTCGGTCGCGACGTGACGCTCGACGAGCTGCGCGCGCAGGGCTTTAAGGCCTTCTACGTTGCCATTGGCTGCCAGGGCGGCCGCCTTGCCGGCATTCCGGGCGAGGATGCCGAGGACGTGACCGTGGCCGTCGACTTTTTGCGCGAGGTCAACAGTGGCAAGATCGACGCGCTGCCCGGCCGCACCATTGTGGTGGGCGGCGGCAACGTGGCTATCGATGTCGCCCGCAACGCCTGCCGTCTGGGTTCCGAGCACGTTGAGATGTTCTGCCTGGAGAGCGAGGCTCAGATGCCCGCCAGTGAGGAGGAGCGTCGCGAGGCCATCGAGGACGGCGCTCACATCAGCTGCGGTTGGGGCCCCAAGGAGATTCACCTGGACGAGGCCGGTCGTGTGTGCGGTATCACCTTCAAGCGCTGCACGCGCGTCTTTGACGACGAGGGCCGTTTTGCGCCCGAGTACGACGAGAACGATCTGCGCCGTGTCGATGCCGACCGTGTCGTCATGTCGATTGGCCAGTCCATTGTGTGGGGCGACCTGCTGGCTGGCTCCAAGGTGGAGCTTGGCCGCGGCCAGGGTGCCCTTGCCGATCCGCAGACGTACCAGACCGCTGAGCCCGACATCTTTGTGGGCGGCGACGTCTACACCGGCCCCAGCTTTGCCATCGACGCCATCGCCGCCGGTCACGAGGCCGCTGTGTCCATCCATCGCTTTGTGCAGCCGGGCTCCACGCTCACCATCGGCCGCAACCAGCGCCGCTACACCGCGCTCGACCGCGGCGATGTTGTGATTGAGAGCTATGACAACGCGAGCCGCGAGGTGGCACGTGTCGACCGCGAGCGCGAGAAGGCTGCGCCCTTTAGCGAGTACGTCGAGACCTTTACCGAGGAGCAGGTGCGCGCCGAGACCGCTCGCTGCCTGGGCTGCGGTGCCTCGATCGTCGACCCCAACAAGTGCATCGGCTGCGGCCTGTGCACCACCAAGTGCGCATTCGACGCCATCCATCTTGATCGCGATCGCCCCGAGTGCTCCACGATGGTTAAATACGAGCAAAAGCTCCCGAGCCTTGGCAAGTATGCTTTAAAGCGTGCAATCAAAATCAAGTTCGGTCGTAAATAGGTAACCATGGCGGGTGAGGGGACGGCGCAGACTAGATTTCGCCGTCCCCTTGCTTTGAGTTTGCATCGCATCAACCGTTGTTGAAAGGTTTCTACCTTGCATGAATTGGGAATCGTTTATCACATCATTCGCGATGTCGAGAATGTGGCGCGCGCCAATGGCGTGTGTCGCGTTTCGAGCGTGACGCTGCTCCTGGGCGAGGTCTCGGGCGTCGTTCCCGACCTACTGCTCGACGCTTGGCGTTGGGCGGCGGATAAAAAGCCTATCACCGAGGGCTCGGAGCTTATCGTGGAGCCCGTCGAGGCCGTGACGCATTGCGAGGCGTGCGGCTGCGACTACGCGACGGTCGAGCACGGCAAGACCTGCCCCCATTGCGGCAGCGGCGAGACATACCTGCTGCAGGGCCAGGAGGTCATGATCAAGCAGATCGAGACCCTCGATGAGGACCCGACAGACGCTGCTCCCGACGGCCTCTCCAACGCCCCCGATGCCGTCGACGCCGCCAACCCTCTCCACATCGTCTAGCCCCTGGTCTTTGGGGACGTCCCCAAAGACTACTTGCGCTATTGCATAAGCCACGAAAATAGTCAAGTCATATCTGTTTAAACAAAATAGCGGCAGTACAAGCGCATTCGCACTTGCTTAAAATCGGTATCAATGAACAGCATGCTTGTATCTGTAAAATACATGACTTGATGAGCGACGCTTTAGTGGGAAATGAGTCGAAAAATAGCAACGTAATCAACTTGTAACAAACCTAGGCGTTTAAACAAATAATCCAACCTTTTGCGGATTCAGCTATAATTCCACAATCCAAACAGGTATACTTCGTTCATGTCGTGTAGGAAATACGTAGACAAAAAGGAGGTTATGTGATGGTAAGTATTGTTCTTGCTAGCCATGGTGACTTGGCGGCTGGAATCAAGCAGACGGGCTCGATGGTCTTTGGCGATCAGCCGTCTGTTGCCGTGGTCTCGCTCGAGCCGAGCATGGGCCCCGACGACTTCCGTGCCAAGGTCGAGGAAGCAATCGCTTCCTTCGAGGACCAGGAGCAGGTGCTCTTCCTCGTTGATCTGTGGGGCGGCACGCCCTTCAACCAGATCAGCGGTCTCATCGAGGGCCATGATTCCTGGGCTATCGTCACCGGTGTCAACCTGCCTATGCTCATCGAGGCATATTCGCAGCGCTTTGACGCAAAGAACACTGCACATGCGATCGCAAAACATCTCGTGACTGAGGCTAAGGCCGGCGTGCGCGTCAAGCCCGAGTCTCTGGAGCCCGAGGAGAAGAAGCCGGCTGCGGCCGCCGCTGCTCCTGCGGGTGCCATTCCTCCGGGAACGGTGATCGGCGACGGGCACATCAAGATCGCCCACGTCCGTATCGACACGCGTCTGCTGCATGGTCAGGTGGCCACCACGTGGACCAAGCAGATCAACCCCAACCGCATCATCGTGGTCTCCGACGGCGTTGCTCACGACGAGCTCCGCAAGACCATGATCGAGCAGGCTGCCCCTCCGGGAGTCCACGCCAACGTCGTGCCTATCAAGAAGATGGCCGAGGTCGTCAAGGACACGCGCTTTGGCGACACCAAGGCGATGCTGCTGTTCGAGAACCCGCAGGATCTGCTCAGGGCCATCGAGGCCGGCGTCGACATCAAGGAAGCCAACATCGGTTCCATGGCCCACTCCAAGGGCAAGGTCGTCGTCACCAACGCTGTCGCTATGGGCGATGACGATGTCAAGACCATCGAGGCTCTCAAGGCCAAGGGCGTCAAGTTCGAGGTCCGCAAGGTTCCTTCGGATTCCTCCGAGGATCTCGACGCCATGTTGAAGAAAGCTAAGGCCGAACTGGCCGCTCAAGCATAGTAAAGGAGGGTCCGATACATGTCTGCAATCACTATTCTGCTTGTTGCGATTGTCGCGTTGCTTGCCGGTATGGAAGGCATTCTGGATGAGTTCCAGTTCCATCAGCCGCTCGTGGCATGCACGCTTATCGGTCTCGTAACCGGTCACCTTCAGGAGGGCATCCTCCTGGGCGGTTCGCTCCAGATGATGGCCCTTGGCTGGGCTAACGTCGGCGCCGCCGTCGCGCCTGACGCCGCTCTGGCCTCGGTCGCTTCTTCGATCATCATGGTGCTCGCCCTCAACGGTGGCGCCACCGATTCGGCCAAGGCCGTTACCGCCGCCATCGCCGTCGCCGTCCCGCTGTCGGTCGCTGGTCTGTTCCTGACCATGATCTGCCGTACCCTGGCTACCGCTATGGTTCACGGCATGGACGCCTGCGCCGAGAAGGGCGACTTCGCCGGCATCGAGCGTTGGCAGTACGCCGGCATCCTCATGCAGGGTGTTCGTATCGCCATCCCGGCAGTACTTCTGTGCATCATCCCGGCCGAGGCCGTTACCAACGCGCTTAACGCTATGCCCGATTGGCTGTCCGGCGGCATGGCTGTCGGCGGCGGCATGGTCGCTTCCGTCGGTTACGCCATGGTCATCAACATGATGGCCACCAAGGAGACTTGGCCGTTCTTCATCCTCGGCTTTGTCCTTGCTGCCATCCCTCAGCTCACGCTGATCGCCCTTGGCCTCATCGGCATCTCCCTTGCCCTCATCTACCTTGGCCTTAAGGATCTGGCCAAGCAGGGTGGCGGCATGGGCGGTGGCTCCGGTGACCCGCTCGGCGACATTCTGAACGATTACGAGTAGGAGGGGAGTGATACATATGGCAGAGAACAAGATTCAGCTCACCAAGGCTGACCGTAAGAAGGTTTGCTTCCGTCATCAGTTCCTTCAGGGCTCGTGGAACTACGAGCGTATGCAGAACGGCGGCTGGTGCTTCGCAATGATCCCTGCGATCAAGAAGCTCTACACCAGCAAGGATGACCAGATTGCCGCTCTTAAGCGCCACCTGGAGTTCTATAACACCCACCCCTATGTTTCCGCCCCCGTCATTGGCGTTACCCTCGCCCTCGAGGAGGAGCGCGCCAACGGTGCTCCGATTGACGACGTCGCCATTCAGGGCGTCAAGGTCGGTATGATGGGCCCGCTCGCCGGCGTCGGCGACCCCGCCTTCTGGTTCACCCTTCGCCCGATTCTGGGCGCACTGGGCGCTTCCCTGGCCCTGTCCGGCAGCATCGCCGGTCCGCTGCTGTTCTTCTTCGCGTGGAACATCATCCGTTACGCCTTCCTGTGGTACACGCAGGAGTTTGGCTACAAGGTCGGCTCCTCCATCGCCAAGGACCTCTCCGGCGGTCTGATGGGCAAGGTCACCGAGGGTGCTTCCATCCTGGGTATGTTCATCATCGGCGCCCTGGTCGAGCGCTGGGTGTCCATCTCCTTCACCCCGGTCGTCTCCAAGGTCACGCAGTCTGCTGGCGCCTATATCGACTGGGCCAACCTGCCCGCCGGTTCTGAGGGCATCAAGCAGGCGCTGTCGATGTACAGCTCTGTCGGTGCCACCGCACTCGACCCGGTGAAGGTCACTACGCTTCAGGCCAACCTCGATCAGCTCATCCCCGGCCTTGCCGCCGTGTGCTTGACCCTTCTGGTCTGCAAGCTCCTCAAGAAGAAGGTCAGCCCGATCGTCATCATCCTGGCTCTCTTCGCCGTCGGCATCATCGGTCGCGTCTGCGGCTTCATGTAAGCACGCTTCGGCTTAAGACCGAGAGTTGCTAGGCAAGGGCTTTTGAGCCATTGAAACGGACCGCACCCGGTGGGTACACTGGATGCGGTCCGATTGTTTTTATTGGAGGGCGAGGCGCGTATGGCGCAATCTCAAAACAGCACGGTCGATCTGGCAACGCCGGCAACCTGCCTGATGGGGCTTACCAGTCACGGCAACGTAATGGTGGGGAATAAGGCGTTTGAGTACTATAACGAGCGCAATCCCGAGGACTTTATTCAGATCCCGTGGGACGAGGTCGACTATATCGCCGCCGAGGTTTTGCGCGGCACCAAGAAGATCACGCGTTTTGCGATCTTTACCAAAGAGAACGGCCACTTCACGTTTTCGACGCGCAACGACAAGGAAACGCTCCGCGCGGTTCGCAAGTATATTGACGAGGACAAGCTCGTGCGCTCGCCCGACTTCATCGATGTAACAACCAAGGGTGCGAAGAGCATCCCCTCCCTCATCAAAGGCCTCTTCCACAAAGGCGACTAGCCCCTCATAAGTTGCGGTGAAATAGTTCCTAAATTCGACTTTAGATGCTTCTGGCAGGAACTATTCCACCGCAACTTCGTTTTGATCCGTCGCTTAGAAGCTGCGTTTTGGCCTTTTCCCTCAGACTGGGATGATGCTTCCCGTTGGGCTCGATTGGGAAAATCCATCCCAGTCTAAGCACCGATTCCGGGATGCAGTTTCCGGAACGCGCACGTCTGGGAAACCATATCCCGTTTCGAGCGGAAATTCCGGGCCTCAGCTTCCCAGAGAGGCTCCATTGGGAAAGCCTGGACCAGAATTCACCTGGATAGTGGGACGTGCTTTCCGGAAGGCTATTCCGCCGCAACTTCGAAGAGCTGCTATGCACCGTATGGCTGCGACATAAATCTGCTACACTAATACAACATGCCTCCGTAGCTCAGGGGATAGAGCACCGCTCTCCTAAAGCGGGTGTCGACGGTTCGAATCCGCCCGGGGGCACCAGGGAATATGACGGCGTCGCGTGAGCGGCGCCGTTTCTGGTTTGTGGGGGCCGCCGGCCAATTCGGACCGTCGACACCCGCGTCACCAATTTCCCCGCGGGGGGGGGCTTTCGAATCCGCCCGGGGCACCAGAGATATGCCGAGCCCGGTACCGCAACGGCGACACGTCTTGATAGTTTTGGAAAGCTCGTCGTCGGTGCCCTAGCGCACTGCCGTTTTATGCCGATTCTGCCATGCCCGCACTCTTCGCGAGGGTGAGGAGCGTGAATTGATCGGAGAGGGCCAACCACTCTGATAAAATCGTTTTCGCTGGCGGCAGTCCTCGTGCCGGGCAGAGCCCTCCATCCGATGGGAGGTGATGCCCATGACCGATTTTACCGCGCTCGTGAAGCTCCTGACCGCTATGGTCTCGCTCCTCACGGCCCTTGTCGGCCTTTCCAAGGCACTCAAGCAGGGTTCGAAGCCCAAAAAGAAAGGCCACCGTCGCTAAGACGATGACCCAACTTCATTAAGCAACGGCTCTGCCCAGCTCTCTACAACTTGGGCTGCCGTCGGCACCATTTTACCCTCCTGACGAGGAATTCGTCCATATTTCAAAAAACAAATCTTACCTGCTATCGAACCCCTTGATTCTCATTTTCATTGCAACAGCCTCAGGACTCAGCGCAACGCGTTGCGCTCGGTGTCCCTATTTTCATAAAAGGCCCAGCAGTAGGACGCAAGCAAATTGGGCTTTTTGGTTTTAGAGATCGTGCCAGAGGAGTTGATTTCAGCCAGCTTGGCTAACATTGCAGCCATTGCTTCTGTCTTAGTCTTGCAGTGAACCGTATAAGTTGTGGCTCGTTTATTGCGCCCCGTTTCTTTGAATAGTTTTCAACAATTCATTGAGTGCGGTTTAGCTAAAGCTGTTAGTAATATGTTTGTAAAAGCGTAGGTGTAGCTAGCGGAGGTAAAAGACACAAACTGCCATGTTTATCTGCGATTATATGGTGTTCAATGACGCTGGATGAATGGTAGGGGGTAGCATTAAATCATATCTCCTAAAGCGGGTGTCGACGGTCTGAATCCGCCCGGGGGCACCAGAGATTTGTAGAGCCCGGTACCGCAACGGTGCCGGGCTCTTCTGGCCTTGAATGCGAACGGCCTTACCGTCCTTTATTTCGTGCAGATAATGATGCCCCCAAGAGATGGAACTCTTCGGATAAACTTTACTTTTATATCGCATCAGACAATAGCCCCAGTTAATTAATGGGATAATGGAGAACTACATATGAAAGAGAATAGAGGAGCAAGGGCGGTCTTTATCCCTCACACCTCGCCAAAAGGGGAAAGGATCATCGAATGAAGAGAAAGATGATCGGCCGTGCACTCCTAGCGTTTGCGTGTTCCGTGGTACTGCTTGCCGGCACGCTGGTGGGCTGCGGGGGTTCGGGTGCGGCGGGATCCGATGGCGAACACGAGGCAATAACCATCATGGCACCTTTCCGCAACGTCAGCGCGTTCAAGGACATGGTTGCCGAGAAGTACCCGGAGATCAACCTCGAGATCATCCCTTACAGCGGTAAGAACTACACTGCGTACACCCAGGCATCCCTTAAAGCGGACGATATGTCGGACATCTACTTTGCGACCGTGTATGAGCCGAGCCATGAGCACGTGGGCGACAAGCTCATCGACTTGTCAGGCTATGATTTTACTGACAAATACACCGAGGCCCGCCTCCAAGACGTGACAGACAACGGTGCCATCTACATGCTGCCCACCTGCTACAGCTGTCTGGGCATTACCTACAACAAGACGCTGCTTAAAGAGCATGGCTGGGAGCTTCCCACTAACTTAAAAGAGCTCGAGGAGCTTGCATCCAAGGCCAAGGAGGCAGGCGTGAACCTCTGCCTCACCCAGATTCAGTACCCGGGCTTTGGCTTCCAGTATTGGTGCAACATCCTCGACACCAGCTTCTTCAACACCCCTGATGGCGTCCAGTGGCGTGCCGACTTCCTTGACGGCAAGGCCACGGTCGCAGGGTCTGAGGAGTTAAAGACGGCTATGGAGGACCTCGACAAGTGGCGTGACTTGGGCATGCTCAACGATGGGGGCGACCCCGTTAGTGATGATGTTACGAGGGAGGAGTTTGCCAAGGGCAACACCCTCTTCATGCTCGGCAACAACAACGACTTCTCCGACGGTGACACCACGGACGAGTTCGGCTTGATGCCCTATCTGTCAAAGGATGGCAGAGACAATGCCTTTATTCTGCAAACCACGAGTTATGTGGGGCTGAACAAGCATCTGCAGGATTCCGGTAACGAGCAAAAGCTCGAGGATGCCCTGCATGTGATGGAGGTTTTCTCCACGGTCGAGGGCATGCAAGCCTTCAACTCCGCGTACAGCGACTCCACGCTGCTGCCGCTCAAGGATTATACGCCCAAGGCCGACGGCTATTATGCGGAGATCTTGGACCAGCTCAACGAGGGCCTCACCGCTCCGTTTATATACTCTGGCTGGGAAGATCTCATCGTTCCCATCGGAAATGCAGGTCTAGACTACATCAAGGGTAAGGCCAGCTTGGCCGACTTCGAGACGGCAATCGACGACAGCCAGTCCCTCATTGTGGACAACAAGTCTCAGGTGTTCACCACGGTTACGAAGAAGCTCGATACGGACGCCTGCGCCAAGCTCGTCGGAATCTGCTTTGCCAAGGCGACGGGCAGCGACCTGGCGCTCATCTCAACCAACAAGTACTATCCCTACTCCGGCACCCGCGACGAGCTCAACGTCGACGGCGTGAGTGGTGCGCTCTTTGCCGGCGACGTTACGGACATGGAGATCTCCTCCATCGTCCCCACGGGTTGGACTGATAACATCAAGACCGTCACGCTTGCGGGCAAGCGCGTCAAGGACCTGATGGGCTCCGGTTACGACCGTGCGGGCGATGGCAATGTCTACCCTTACGTGCTCGCCGCTCCGGAAGGCTTTAAGATCGACGACAACGCTACCTACAAGGTCGCCGTTGCGGGTGTGACCGATGAGGTGGCCAAGGAGGGCAATCTTGAGGACAGCGGCGTGCTCGGTCTGGATGCCATGAAAGAGTACCTGAGCAAGTTTGAGACCCTATCTCCCGCGGATGTAGCTTGGAACGATTAGTGCCGAATCATAACGATAAACAAAGAGGTCTGCGTTCGCTCGTGCTCAAGCGCGCGGATGCGGACTTCTCCGCAAAGCAAGCCAAAACGGTGTTCATGGTGTTTCTCGCCATCGTCATCGCGGGCGCCTTGCTGTTCTTGAATATGTACGGTCGCTACAACGATCGCGTGCTCTACGAGGAGCGTCTCAGCCAGATGGGCGAGGTGACCACGGAGCTCTTTGACGGCCTCGACGATATCATCGACAGCAAATGGCACGCCGTTGACACGCAGGTCAACTATCTGTGCGATGAGAGCCCGCAGGATGTGGAAGCGCTCGTGTCCCTCATGGAGAGGCAGCACCGTTTGGCTAATCTCGGGGACGAGGGCACCGATATCATCATGGTTGACGACAAGGGGCGCTACTACACCCAGACGGGCCCCAAGGGGTCCATGCAGGAGATGGATCATCTGCTTGGCAATCCCGAGCGCATCAACTACGTGACCACTACGATGACGACCAACAAGACCTTGATGGTGTTTCTCGAGCGCCTTGAGCAGCCTGTTCATCTGTCGCTTGGCGACGGCCAAGATACCAAGATCGTTTACGCCGGCCTTCTGTGCAATATGGAGGAGCTCGAGCCCTATTTCTCATGCGAGGCATATGACGGGGCGAACAACGTCATCGTTGTCGACAACGACGGCTCCAAACTCTTCAGCAGCAACAACAGCCCGATCAGGGGACACAACGCCTTCAGCGTCTTGAAGCAGATGCGGTACCTGCACGGCAGCTCCTTTGACAAGGCTGCCGCAGAGCTTGAGGCAAATGGCGTCGCTTATTCGAACGCCGTACTTGACGACGAGGAGTACTACTACGCCTTGAGTCGCATGGACAGCGCCGATTGGACGCTCGTCTTCCTGGTGCCGGCTCGCTATGTCGCGACAAATACCGTTGAGCTCGTCAACACGACGGTTAAGCTCGTCATGGGCTTTGCGTTTGCGCTCGTGACAGCATGCGCTTTGGCGATTTACATTGTCTTGCGTTCCAAGCAGCGCCAGGTGCTCGAGATCGAGCATAAGAATGCAGAGGGTCTCAAGCGCGTCAACGCCGAGCTCGACACCAAGAACGAGGAGCTTGAGTTTGCGGTGCGCGATGCCCAGGTGGCGCGCTCCCAGGCAGAGGCCTCCAACCACGCCAAGAGCGATTTTCTCGCCAACATGTCTCACGATATCCGCACGCCTATGAATGCCATCGTCGGCATTACAAATCTCATAGAGCACGGGACGACCAGCCCGGAGCAGCTTGCGGACTACATCCAGAAAATCAAGCTCTCGAGCAATCACATGCTCAGCCTTGTCAACGACATCCTCGACATGAGCAAGATCGAGTCCGACAAGGTCGAATTGCAACTCGTGCCGGTGAGCTTGGCGGAGCAGATCAACCAAGTTGACAACATTATCCGTGCCCAAGCCTTGGGACGCCATCACGGGTTCCATATCTTCGTCAACGACCTGCGCCACGAGTATCTTGTTGCCGATGGTGTCAGGCTGCGGCAGACCATCCTTAACCTACTTTCCAACGCGGTCAAGTACACGCCGGACGGCGGTCAGGTCGAGCTCAGCATCACGGAGCTTAACAGCGGCGATGCCGACTATGCGCGCTTGCTTTTCGAGGTGACCGACACGGGCATCGGCATGGATGAGGAGTTCCTCAAGTACATCTTTGACCCGTTCTCCCGCGCGGAGTCCTCGGGTACGAACAAAGTCCAGGGTACGGGTCTGGGCATGGCCATCGCCAAGAACATTGTCGAGCTCATGGGCGGCAGCATCGAGGTCGAGAGCACACCGGGTAAGGGTTCGAAGTTTACGGTCGTCCTCGACTTGGCCATCGACAAGGACGCGAGCTACGACATCGGCGTGGGGCGGATGCTGCTTGTGTGCGGCGAGCAGCGTCTCCAGCGCAATGTCAGCATGCGCTGCGAGGAGGCCGGCATCGTCCTCGATGTTGCAAAGAGCGTTGAGGACGCATGTGCGGGCGCAGCTGCGCACATGGCAGACGTCATCCTGCTTGCAGGTTGTGTTGACGATCCTGCGCTCGGGGCGAGCATCGCGGCGCTGCGAGAGGCGGCAGGGGAGGACGGGCCGCTCGTCTTCTGCATCGACTATGCTCTGCGTGGGCAGGTCACCCAGCGCGTCGTGGCTGCCGGAGCCGATGGCTTCGTCTCGCGTCCGTTCTTCTTGGCGGAGCTCGAGGGCGTCGTGCGTCGCGTCTATGGCAGCACGGCGACGCCGACATCCGATACCTCTGTGCTTAATGGCATGCGCTTCTTGTGCGCGGAGGACAACCAGCTCAACGCAGAGATTCTCAGCGCGTTGCTCGAGATGAGCGGTGCGAGCTGTGAGGTCTGCCCCGATGGTGCAGCGATTGTCGAGCGCTTTGCCAGCGTCAAGCCCGGCGAGTTCGACGCCATCCTCATGGACATCCAGATGCCGAGGATGAATGGCTTGGAGGCGACGCGTGCCATTCGCATGGGCGCTAACCCGCTCGGTGCCGTCATTCCCATCATTGCCATGACGGCGAATGCGTTTTCCGAGGATGTGCGCAGCAGCCTGGAGGCGGGCATGACCGCGCACACCTCCAAGCCCATCGACATCAGCCTACTCGAGAAGACGATGGAGAAGCTTGTCGCTCCCCCCCCTCGATCCGGCGGCGATAGCTGACGAATAAGCGCCGGCAATGCGCTGGCGCTAAGACAGGCCTCCGACGTCTACCTATATGCAAAACACCCGCTTGCCGGGGGGGCAAGCGGGTGCCTATGAGCGAATATGTTTGCGGTGAGAGCTGGAATGAGCGGTGGGGTGGCGACTAGTTGGTCGTGCCGGAATCGTTACCCGTGCCCGAGCCCGAACCCGAACCCGAGCCCGAACCCGAACCCGAGCCCGAACCTGAGCCCGAGCCCGAGCTAGAAAGTGCGACCGTCAGCGTAATCGTGCTGTCGGTGGATTGCTTACCGGTGGGGGAGACGCCCGTAACGGTGGCATTCTCGTTGCCGCTCACAGGGTTGCCGTTCTGGTCACAGAAGCTGATGTTGTAGAAACCGGCGTTGTTGAGCGCGGTGACGGCGGCGGAGATGCTCTTGCCGTACAGGTTGCCCGGGACGCTGGCCTTGCCGGACTTCTTGGCGATGACGACGGTGATCGTGGCACCGGGCTTCTGCTTGCCGCTGGGGTTCCAGCTAATTACGGTACCCTCGGTAACCGAGTCGTTTTCCTGGTAGCTCACGTCGACGCCAAAGCCAGCCATGTCGAGAGCGTTGCGTGCCTGGGCCTCGGTCATGTCGGTCAGATCGGGCACCGAGGTGGTGTCCGGGCCGCTGGAGACCTTGTACGAGATGGTCGTGCCCTTCTCGACCTCCTTGCCGGCAGCAGTGCTCTGTTCAAAGACCTGACCCTCTTCGGCCTCGTTGGCTTCTTCCGAAGCGCTGCCCTTCAGGCCCACGCTTGCCAGTGCGGCCTCGGCTTGGTCCTTGGTCAGGCCGATGAGCTGCGGAACCTCAACCTTCTCGGAGGGCTTAGGGCCCTTGGAGATTACCAGGTTCACCCTCGTGCCCTTGGCCTTCTTGGTGTTGCCGTTGGGGGTCTGCTCGGCGACCTTTCCCTCGTCGACATCGTCGTTGTAGCTCTGGTCGACGGAGCCAACCTCAAGGCCGGCTTTCTTGATCAGCTCAATAGCGGTTTCCTGGTCCTTGCCCAGCACGTCGGGCACCGTGACCTGTTCGCCACTGAACATGCCCGTGGCAAAGGCCACTACAATGCCAATCACGGCGACGGCGGCAATCACGGCGGCGATGATCTTGTTCTTGTTGGACTTAGGCTTCTCAGCCTCGTAGGAGCCCGTGGAGCCCGAGGCAGCACTGCGGGCGGTATTCTGACCGCTCACGCCCGAGACGGGACGAACCATAGCGCGCGTTGAGTCGGAAAGCTCGCGGGTCTTGGTGGCACCCAAGTCGCCGGCGGCACCGATGACGCGCGTGGGCTCCGAGACGTTGACAGCACGGCCGGACAGATAGCTGTTGAGCACCTGACGCAGCTCGTCGGCTGTCTGGAAGCGGTTTGCCGGGTCCTTCTCCATGCACTTGAGGATGATGCGCTCCAGGTCGGCATCGACGCCGGAGTTGATCTGGCTCGGCGGGATGGGGAGCTCGTTGACCTGCTTGAGCGCGACCGAGATGGCGTCATCGCCGTCAAAGGGTACGCGGCCGGTGGCGCACTCGTACATGACGACACCCAGCGAGTAGATATCCGAGGTGGGACCGAGGTCCTGGCCGCGGGTCTGCTCGGGGCTTACATAGTGGGCGGTTCCCAGCACGTTGTTGTCTTGCGTGAGGTGGCTGTTTTTGGCGCGCGCGATTCCAAAGTCCATGACCTTGATATTGCCGTCGGGCAGCACCATGATGTTCTGCGGTTTGATGTCGCGGTGGATGATCTCGTGCTTGTGGGCGACCGAGAGTGCAGAGCTGATCTGCGATCCGATCTGGGCGACCTTCTTGGGGTCGAGGGCGCCGTGGCTCTTGATTCCGCTCTTAAGGTCGGTACCGCGCAGGTACTCCATGACGATGTAATAGGTGTCGCCGTCCTTGCCCCAATCGTAGACGCCCACGATATAGGGGGAGGAGAGACCGGCTGCTGCCTGGGCCTCCTGCTTAAAGCGTGCGGCGAAGGTTGCGTCGCCAGCATACTGCGGCAGCATGATCTTGACGGCTACCGTGCGGTCGAGGACCTGGTCCTGCGCACGGAAGACGGTCGCCATACCGCCTGTCCCCACCTTATCCTTGAGGAGGTATCTTCCCCCGAGGACCCTCTGTTCCATTCCTGCTCCTAACATAACTATTCGCTCAACGATGTGTGTAGTACCTACGATGTGGCCGCTGGGGCCGTGTGGCGCGTTGCCGCTAACTTTTCGGCCGCGGCGCACCTCGGGTGTCCGATTCGATCATGGGCATCACGCTCCCTGTGCGGCAAGCGCCGCGGTCAGGACGATTCCGGCGATCTTGGCGGCCTTGACGTCGTGTTTGTCGTAATCCTCCAAGGCCACCGAGATGGCGACCGTGGGTGAATCGTAAGGTGCAAAGCCAACGAACATCGAGTTGACGTTGGTGCCGCCGGTCTCGGCCGAGCCGGTCTTGCCGGCGACCTTGACGCCGGGGACCTGGGCATCGGTGCCGGTGCCGGACTGGACGACGGCAAGCATGGTCTGCTTGACCTGGTCGGCCGTGGCAGAGCTGACGGCCTGACCCAGCGAGCGGGACTGCGTGGTCTTGACCACGGTTCCGTCCGGGGCGAGTACCTGGGCTACAAAGTACGGGTCCATGACCACGCCGCTGTTAGCGATGGCGGCGGCAATCACGGCGTTTTGCATGACGGTGGTCTGCGGGCCGGGCGTGTGGTCCATGCCGACAGGCTGGCCGGCGCCGGCCCAGGCGGTCTCCCACTCGGTCATGAGCGACGGGTCGGCCATGATGGAGGCCGCGGAGGTCAGGTCCTGGCCGAGCTTTTGGCCGTAGCCAAAGGCGTTGGCAAACTGCACGAGCGTGTTTGCGCCAACTTCGTTTGCCACCTGGCCAAAGACGACGTTGGAGGACACGGCAAAGGCCTGCTGCAGGCTGATGGTGCCGTAGCTCTCGTTGGCATAGTTGGTGACCGGTGCGTTGCCGATGTCCATGGAGCTGGGCGCCTGGTAGGTGCTGGTAAGGCTGGCGGTACCGGTCTCGAGTGCCGCGGAAAGCGTAACGACCTTAAACGTTGAGCCCGGCGTGTACAGCGCGTCCATGGCGCGATTGTACATGGAGCCGTCCTCGCCGCCGCCCGTCTGCAGCAGGGCATCGATGTTGGTGTTGTCGTAGGTGGGCGAGCTGGCACATGCGAGTACCGCGCCGGTACGCGGGTCGATGACCACTACAGCGCCCTTAAAGCCCTTGAGTGCCTGCTCGGCCGCCGTCTGGATGCGCGAGTCGATGGTGAGCTTGGCGGTGTTGCCCGGCTGGGTCTGGCCCGCGAGCGACGCGATGGCGTTGTTCCAGCTGGAGTAGTCCTTAGAACCGGTGAGCGTGTCGTTCATGACGCTCTCGATGGCGGTGGTGCCATACTGCTGGCTCACGTAGCCAACCACGTGCGCTGCCAGGTTACCGTTGGGGTAGGAGCGTACGTAGGTGCCGTCCTCCTGCTGCAGCGACTCGGCCAGCGTCACGCCGTCGGACGTGATGATGGAGCCGCGCTGGATGTACTCGGAGCGGGCGATGGTGTGGTTGTTGGTCGGCATGTCCTGATAGTCCTTGGCCTTAATGACCTGGACATAGGTGAGGTTGCCGATAAGGATGGCGAACAGCGCCGTAAAGGCGAGCACCGCACGGGTTAGACGGTTGGCGAGCGCAACGCGGCCGAGCACACCGGATTCAGGCGTGTCGAGCAGGCGACGGCGCATGCGCGAGCCGACGGAATGGCTGCCGCTGCCGTAGGAAGACGAGGTGGCTAAGCGCGTGCCCGTCGGGGCGGCGGCAGATGCGACCTGATCATCGGTGATGGCGGCCATGGTGCCGGTGCCGGTAAGCTCGGCCTCGCGTCCGGTCGCCTCGTCACCGGCGCGCAGCAGGAGCGCGACGATGATAAAGCTCGCCAGCAGCGAGGAGCCGCCCTGGCTCATAAAGGGCAGGGTGACGCCGGTCAGCGGGATCAGGCGGGTTACGCCGCCAACGATCAAGAAGGCCTGGAAGCTGATGGCGGCCGTAAGGCCCGTGGCACTAAAGGCTGCGAGGTCGGATTTAGCGCGGGCAGCCGTGGTGAGGCCACGCACGGCAAAGAGCATAAACAGGATGAGCACGGCGCCGCCGCCCAAAAGGCCCATCTCTTCGCCGATAGCCGAGAAGATAAAGTCGGACTCGACGACGGGGATGTTGTTGGCCATGCCGTTGCCGATGCCAACACCGACCAGACCGCCATCGGCAAGCGAGAAGAGCGACTGGACGATCTGGTAGCCCTGGCCCTGGGCGTCCTTAAAAGGATCGACCCAAACCTGGAAACGTACCTGAACGTGAGACAGGAACTTGTAGGCGCCCACGGCTCCAACGGCTAAGAGCGCAAGGCCGATAACGACATACGAAAAGCGTCCCGTGGCAACGTAGAGCATCAGCAAGAAGATGGTGTAGAACAGCACGGCCGAACCCAGGTCGCGTTCGAAGACAACGACGAGCAGGCACACACCCCACACGGCAAACAGCGGCAGCAGCAGTCGCAGGCGAGGGATCTTAAAGCCCAGGATCTTGCGGTTGGAGATGGAGAGCAGCTCGCGGTTCTCGGCCAAGTAGCCGGCCAGGAACAGCACGATAAAGACCTTGGCGAACTCGCCGGGCTGGATGGTAAAGCCCGCGATGCGAATCCACAGCTTGGAGCCCGAGATCGTGGTGCCGATAAAGATGGGCAGCATCAGCAGAATGATGCCGATAATGCCAAAGGTGTACTTGTAGCGCATGACCACGTCGAGGTTTTTGACCAGTGCAAGCGTTCCCACCATGAGCGCCACCGAGACAAACAGGATGATGAGCTGTGAGATGGCGAGAGCGGGGGCGAGGCGTGTCACGAACGTGATGCCGATGCCCGAAAGTATAAATACGATGGGCAGGATGGCAGGGTCGGCGCCAGGCGCCAAGATGCGCACGGCGATATGCGCCGCGGCGAAGGCGGCAAAGAGGCCGATCGGTACGGCGAGCGTCTCAAAGGAGATAGCGGCGCCCGCGGTGAGGACGTACATCGCATACAGCAGGATGACGGGGAACGCCGAGGCGATGAGCAAGAGCAGTTCGGTGTTGCGGCGACTCATAAGCGGCACTCCCTTTCTAATTCTTATCGGAGGCTTCGGCCTCGGCGGACTGTTCGGCGGTTTTCTCGGAATCTGATTCGGAGGTCGATCCCTGGTCGGTGTTGTCGCGAATCGTTTGCGCGTCGATCACCTGGCGGGTCTGCTCCTCGTCGATCTGGTGGCGGTACTTGGATATCGTGTCCTGCGCATCGTCGACACTTGTTTGCGGAATACCCGCCTTGAGGCGGTTTTGCGTGTCTTCGGGCAGGTCGGACAGCTTGATACTGGTTTCGCTTTCGAGCCAGTGGAGCTTGAGTCCGAGCGGCTTGCCGGGCAGGCCGCGCCAGACGGCGACATTGCCCTGGTAGGTACCCAGGTAGTACGAGCCGGTGACACCCGTGTAGGCCCAGATGGCAGCCGCCAGCACCAAGACGAGACCTAAGATGACGCCGATGGTGACGTTGCGGCGACGCACGCGTTGCGCCTCGCGCATAACGCCATCGTCAACCAGGTCAACGACTACTACGGTCACGTTGTCGTGGCCGCCGGCGGCAAGCGCCGCGTCCACTAGGTTGTCGACGCAGATTTGCGCGGTTGAGGACTGCGTGGCGATGTTCTCGATATCGCTATCGGGAATCATGCTCGAAAGGCCGTCAGAGCACAGGATCAGGCGGTCGCCTTCCTCGATATGCAGAGTGAAGTGGTCGGCATACATGGCGGGGTCTGAGCCCAGCGCACGGGTGATGACCGAACGGTTGGGGTGGACGCGAGCCTCGTCTGCCGTGATCTCGCCGGCGTCCACGAGCTCCTCCACGTAGGAGTGGTCGCGGGTCACGCGGATGAGCGTGCCCTCGTGGAGCAGGTAGGCGCGAGAGTCGCCCACGTGGGCGATGGCGAGCGTGTCGTTTTCGATATAGGCGCAAGTGGCTGTGCAGCCCATGCCGGGCTTGCCTAGGCCGTTCAGGGCCGCCTCGATTACGGCGGCGTTAGCTGCCTCGACGGCTGCGGCCAGGCGTGCTGCGTCGGCGGACTGCGGGGCCGTCTTGGCAATAGTCTCGACGGCGATGGAAGAGGCTACCTCGCCGGCGGCGTGACCGCCCATGCCATCGCATACGCAAAAGAGCGGCGACTGCACCAGGTAGGAATCCTCATTGTGCGGGCGCACACAGCCAACGTCGGAGCGGGCGCCCCACATGAGTTGCGTGGTGGTGCCGGCATCATAGGTCGAGTCGGTCTCGATGCGCTCCTCGGTCAGGGGCTCAAAGCTCATGGTCGAGCCGGGGTCTTTGAGCTTGGCTTCAACGGCGGCAACGTCGATCTCGGCTGTGTCACCGGGAGAGACGGTGTCGGTCTCGGCGTTTGATTCGGAATCGCCGGTGTCCGGGGAGTCGGGCTCCTCGGACACGCGGGCGGTCGACTCGTCGTCTTGCGGGCTGACGTCTATAGGCTCGGGCGCCGGCGTAGACACGGGCGCAACCTCGGATGCCGGGGCTATGGGAAACGCCGGCGCGGCGGGCTCGGGTGCCGCAAACACCGCAGCGCTCTCGTTGATTGCCTCGGCGACGGGCTCTGCAAAGTGAGCCGGCGCCAGGGTTGCTTCGGACGCTGTGGGCTGTTCCGCAGCATGTGCGCTGATGGGCGCCGCTACGGCATTCTCTTCGTCCTCGTTATCGGCGAGATCCGAAATATCATGCGTTACATGCGAAAGAGGCAGGGAGAACACGGTGTCCTCGGGTTCCACGGGTGCGGAGCCCGCCGGAGCGGCGTGGGCCGGCGCAGCTGTGGCGGCAGCCGGTGCCTCGGTCATAGTCGCGGACTTGTTCTCCTCGTCGATCATCGACGGTTCACCTTCATGACCACGTCGCCAATCTGGACTTCGTCGCCCTCGCGCAGCGTCGCGGGCTCCACAAGCTGGCGGCCGTTGACGAGCGTGCCGTTAAGCGAGTTGAGGTCCTCGATGATGAGCGCCGGGCCCTGCAGCGAAAAGCGCGCATGCGAGGCCGAGACGAACGGTTCGTTGATGCAGATGTCCGAAGATGGCGAGCGACCGACGATGACGGGGCCGAGCATGTCTACGTGGATGCCACGGATGCCGCGCGGGCCCTTGTCCACATCGATCGTCCAGATAGCCGAGTCGCGGCGCTGTCCGCGCACAAGCCCCACGCCGGTCTTCATGACGGCGAACAGGAAGATATAGAGCAGGGCGACCAGGACGATGCGGCCTGCAAAAAGGACGATATCGATGTTCATAAGCGACTATCCCCTAAATTCAAAGGTGCTCAGGCCAAACGTCAGCAGATCGCCGTTGCGCAGCGGGCAGCGCGTAATGCGGCGGTTGTTGACGAGCGTGCCGTTGGTGGAATTGAGGTCCTCGATCGACCAGTCCGAACCGGTAAAGGTGAGCTGGGCGTGGCGGCGCGACACGTTGGGGTCGCGCAGGGCAATGTCGGAAACTGAGCGCTCGCGACCGATGGTCACCTGTGCGGAGGTGATGCTATGGCTCTCGCCGCTCACGACGTCGACGAGCTGGGCGAGCGGGCGCTGCGGGGCGCGAGTGCTCGCCATGTTGGAGGCGATGCCGGCTGCGGCGCCTAGGCCCACGGCGGCACCGGTCGCGGCGGCTCCGCCCATGCCGGCAAGCGCGTCGCGCGAGACGGTCTGCGG
>URBS01000009.1 GCA_900546085.1 uncultured Collinsella sp. | reverse complement strand
ATTTTGGGTGGTTTTGCTTGCTACTAAAATGGTAACAGTACTCATATTTGCCCTTTTTTGCCCACAGACCTTTGAGGTTGCGGCGAAAAGGGCTTGTTTTGATTGTTTGGGGCAGGCGCGAGGCGCGGAAACGATGCCTGGAGCGGCGGAGCGGCTTGAAATTCATCTCTAGAGGTCTTCATTGGCTGCGCCAGAAGTGCCTCAAGGTGCCGGTGCAAAAGGAGCGTCCCTAACTGCCGCAGGGGGCGTCGGCCACGGCCGACGCCCCCTGCGGGTGGAAGCAGATTTGGCCGCGTGTTACTTGTCGGTGCCCAGCTTGTGTGGTTTGTAGGCGAGGGCATTGACGAGTGCGTCGGCGGCGGATTTGACGGCTGCCGGCTGCGGATCGTTGACGTGGTCCTCGGGGTGCACGGGCAGGTCTTTCTTGACCGCATCGTGGATCAGGTTGAGGTATTCGGTCACGCCGGTGGTCGACAGGTGCGTGCCGTCGCCGTCGAACAGGTCGTTGCGGTTGGCGCTGTACCCGTACCAGTCGACAACGCGTACATTCTTGTAGCGCGTGGCGGCGTTGGCGATGGCCTGGTTCGTGGACCCGACCCACGGCTGCGGGCTACGCGTGTTTACAAACACGACAATGCGCTGCTCGCCGGCGTCGGCCATGATCGCGTCGACCTGGGCGTCCGTTACCAAACCGTTGGTGCCCAGGGCAAAGACCACGATCTTGCCGGCAAGGTTCTGCTGGATATAGCCCTCAAATGTCGCGCGGCCAGCATCAAACTGGCGGCCCTTTTCGGCATCGATATGGCTGTGCGGGAACACGCCGTCAAAGGAATCAACGGCGCGCAGCGACACGGAGTCACCGATCATCAACAGGTCGTAGGAGCCATCGGGGAAGCCGTCGTTGTCCTTGTCGGTGTCGTCGGCCGCCTGCTGGTCGGTGGGCGCGGTGTTTTTGGCTTCCTTGTTCAGAACTTCGGCGCCCTCGCCGCTCAGCGCAGACGTCTCGGGCACAAAGACCAGGCCGCCCAGTGCGACGACCAACACGACGGCGCAGGCTGCGCAGACAGGGACGTGCGCGCGTGTCCAGTTGGCGGGCGTGGTGGTGCCATTGCGGAACTCGGCGACGGTGCGGCCGAAGGCGCCCTTCCTAAACGGCGTTTCGATAAAGCGATAGGAGCACTCGGCTACGGCGACCACCAGCAGCACCTGCAAAATGTACTGCCACCAGGGCGTATCGTTGATGTTGGCGACCGGGTTCATGAGCAACAGCAGCGGATAGTGCCACAGGTAGATGCTGTACGAGCGCTTGCCGACCCACACGAGCGGCTCGGCGGACAGCGCGCGGGCAACCATTCCCTGGGGCTGCACGCAGGCTGCGATGACCATGAGCGTGAGGATGGAACATAACAGCGTGCCGCCGCGATACTGGAACGCGGTGTAGCCGTTGGTGAGCGCGACCATGGCGGCAAGGCCAACCAGACCCACGACGCCCAACACATCGATGGATGCGGGCGAGGACCAAAAGCGCACGAGGGCGCTCGGCTGTGCCGGAGCGGTCTCGGCTGCTTCGCCGGCCTTCTCGCCAGACTTGCCCTCGGCGTTCTTGCCGTGCTTGGCGGCGCCAGCCAGGCGATTGAGCCCCAAACGATGTGCGAGACGCACCGGCGCCAGGTCGCGATCGGGGATAAAGGCCATCCAGGCGCCCAGCAGCAGCGAGAACACGCGGGTGTCGGTGCCGTAGTACACGCGGCTGGGGTCGGCGGCAGGGTTGTAAAGCACCATCATGGCGAGGGCAGATGCCGCGGCAAGGCCCAGAACCACGCGGCGCGTGTTGGGCTTGCTCACATGCATGGATACCATGGCAAACAGCAGTGGCGGCCAAATCAGGTAGAACTGTTCCTCGATGGCAAGCGACCAAAAGTGCGTGAGCGGCGAGGGGTCGCCCAGGGCATTGAAGTACGAGACGTTTTGGGCAATCTGCCACCAGTTGTTGAAGAACAGCAGCGACGGTAGGATGTCGGGGCGCATCTTGGTGAGCATCACGTGGTTAAAGATGGTGCACAGCGCGCAGGTCACGAACACTACCGTTACCACGGCAGGGACCAGGCGACGGATGCGGCGAATCCAGAAGCTCTTAAGGTCGATGCGGCCGGTCCTAGCGACTTCGTTGAGCAGCAAGCGCGTGATCAGATAGCCCGAAAGCACAAAGAAGATCGTGACGCCGAGCAGGCCGCCCTGAGCCCACGTGAGGTTGAGGTGATAGAGCACCACCGCGACGACGGCGAGCGTACGCAGACCGTCGAGCGCAGGAATGTAGCGAGATTTGGGGCGAGCGGTCGCCTGCTGGTCGGTAGCGGACGAGCGTGTGGCGCCGGTGTTGGTCTTGGCTGCATAGGCACCCTTGTTGGTGGGCGTTCGATGCGGGCTCGGGCCGCGTCGCGACTCGCCGGTGCGGCGGTCGGCGTGCGGGCGTTCGTGCGGCGCCTGGTTATCAGGCGCGCGGCGCGGGCCGCGTGGGCTCGATTGTGGGAATTGCTCCATAAAACATCATCCAATGACGAGAATAATCGGCACATATTCATTGTAGCTGCCTGCTCCTGTGATTGCTTGCTGCTGGCGCAACCTCAAGGGTGCGTTCACATCAAAGTGAACTAAAGTTATAGGGGTGCGAGAGCGCGCGATCGACGCCGACGGTGGGCGTAAGGCCTGCAGACGAGGAGGTTTCCATGGCAGACAACGGCATTGTTGCGGTGTTCGGCAGTATGAACATGGACCTTTCGGTGGCGTGCGAGCGCATGCCGCGCGCGGGCGAGACAGTCGGTGGCAGCGGTTTTATCACCAATGCTGGTGGCAAGGGCGCTAACCAGGCCGTCGCCGCCGCGCGCATGGGTGCGCACACGTGCATGATCGGCGCGGTCGGGCGCGATGCGTTTGGCGATGCGCTGGTGGCGGGGCTTCAGGATGCCGGCGTGGGCGTTGAGTTCGTGGCGCGGCGCGACGACGTGGAGACGGGCACGGCGACCATCATTCGCTGTGAGAGCGACAACCGCATCGTGCTGTCGCCGGGTGCCAACCATGCGCTTGCAGGCGATGATGTGGCCTGTGCGCTGAGGCGCCTGGTGGCCGATGGGCTCGACGGAGGCGCCAGAGAGATTGCCCCGGCTGCCGGAAGCGTCTTTATCGCCCAGGGCGAATGTGACCTTGCGGCGACGGCCGCAGCGCTCTCTTGCGCCCACAGGCTGGGGTTCTATACGGTCTTTAACCCCGCACCGGCCTGCGCCCTGCCGGCGGGTGCGTGGCCCGCAGTCGACCTGGTCTGCCCCAACGAGACCGAATGCCAGGCGTTGACGGGCATTCTGCCCGCAGATGACGCGAGTTGTGTCGAAGCGCTTAATGCCCTGCTCGGCAAAGGCGCTGGCGCCGCGGTCATTACGCTGGGCGGTGCCGGCTCGGTTACGCTCGGTGATGACGGCGAGCTGCTGCGCATGCCGGCGCTTTCGAGCTCGGTGGTCGACACCACGGCGGCCGGCGATACGTTTATCGGCGCGTTGGCGGCGGCTCGCCTAGAGGGCTTGCCGCTCTTTGAGTGCATGGCCGCGGGTGCTCGCGCCTCGGCGGTGACGGTGTCGCGCCTGGGCGCTCAGCAATCGATTCCCACGCGTGCCGAAGTTGAACATTGGTTTGGTTAAACGATAAAGACGGAGAAGCGGAGTAGAACAATGGCAACCAAGAAGCTGATCCTTGATCTGGATATGGGTGTGGACGATGCGATGGCGCTGGCCTATGCCATCGCGAGCCCCGAGGTGGAGCTCGTGGGCATCACCACGTGCTTTGGCAACGTGCGCGTCGAGCAATCGGCGCACAACTGCCTGGCGGTGCTCGACCTGTTGGGTCGTCCCGAGGTGCCGGTGTACCTGGGCGCCGATCGTCCCATTAAGGCGACTGAGCCCTATACACCGCCGGCGTCCACCACGCTCATTCACGGCAAGAACGGCATTGGCGGGGCGAGCGTGCCCGCGTCGCCGTACGAGCCGGTGGGGGCGACGTCGGCCGACGGTAACGCGGCGGTCGATTACCTGATTGATGCCGCGCGCACCTATGGTCCCAATCTGGTCTACGTTGCGACCGGCCCGCTCTCCAACCTGGCACTTGCCTTGGAGCGCGATGCGGCGGCGATGATGTCTATCGGTCGCGTGGTCGTGATGGGCGGTGCGCTCACCGTGCCCGGAAACGTGAGCGCGGGCGCCGAGGCCAACATGGCAAGTGATCCCGAGGCGGCCGATGCCGTGCTGCGTTCGGGCCGCAAGCTCACTATGGTGGGGCTGGATGTGACGCATCGCGTGGTGCTCACGCGTCGCGACATTGCCGGCTGGACGGGCTCGGGCACCATGGCCGGTTGCGCGTTTGCGAGCATGGTGGAGCACTACATTGGCTCGTACGAGATGAACGCCTCCTACCTGGGTGGCTGCGCGCTGCACGATCCGCTTGCCGTCGCCGTGGCGATTGACCCCACGCTCGTGGGCGCGCTCGGCTGTAACTTGCGCATCGACCTGCTTGGCGAGTATCGCGGCCGCACCATCTGCGATGAGCGCCGTGTGGCCGATCCCGACAAGAGCGCACTCGTGGCGCTGACCGTCGACGCCCCGCGCTTTCTGTCCGAGTTCAAGGCGCGTATGGCCCGCGTCCTGGGCTAAATGTTTTTCACGCCCCGCCCCATGTAGTCAATTTGGGACGGGGCTTTTTTAGCTACCGAGTAAATGTGCCCGTTGGGGGAATAGTCGCACCACTTTGCTTGACAACAGGCTAAACTAGCTATTAAACATTTACTATTCTGTTTAGATTGAATTTGCGGTCGTTTAGTTATCGAGTCACGGGGCGGTCAGGCCACGATGCTCGACCGCGACCGTTACTAGGGGGAACAATGGCTAAAGCAAGTGTTCGCGAGATCAGCCGCATCACCGGTTTTTCGCCTGCGACCGTGTCCAACGCGCTCAACCGCAAGCGCAGCGTGAGCGAGGAGACCGCCAAGGTCATCCTGGAGTGCGCACAATCGCTCGGATACCAGCAGTCGACGCAGCTCGAGAGTATCCAGTTCGTGCTTGCGCGCAAGACGGGTGCCATCCTGGACGAGAGCACCTTCCATCCCGCGGTTATTGAGGGCGTGGAGCGTCAGGCGCGTCGCCACGGCATGAGCACGAGCTTTGTCTCGCTCGACTTTAGCGACCTGGACGCCGTGCGCCCGCAGGTCGAGGGCCTGATCGCCGATCCGTCCGCCGCCATTGTGCTAATGGGTACGGAGTTGGGCGAGGAGGACTACGCCCTGTTCGCTAACGCCGCCGCCCACCTGATTGTGCTCGATGGCTGGAGCGATCGCCAGTATTTCGACGCCGTGGTCATTGCCAACACCGATTCGGTGCTGCGCGCCGTGGACTACCTTATCGAGAAAGGCCACAAGCAGATCGGCTATCTGGCGGGCGACCTTCGTATTCGCAACTTTAAGGATCGCGAGCGCGGCTATCGCCAAGCGCTTGAGGACGCGGGCCTCGAGGCCAATCCGGCATGGCGTGTCACGTTGGGCACCACGCTCGAGGGTGCCTATCGCGACATGGGCGTGTGGCTCGACAGCGTCTCGCACGACGACCTGCCGACGGCTTTCTTTGCCGAGAACGACGTGCTCGCCGTGGGTGCCATGCGCGCGCTCAACGAGCACGGCATACGTGTGCCCGACGATGTCTCGATCATCGGCTTTGACGACCTATCTCTGGGTGCCTTCTCCAACCCGCCGCTCACCACGGTGCACGTTCCCAAGCACGAGGTGGGCGAGATCGCGGTGCGCCGCCTGGTGGGCAACATCCGCAATCCCAAGAGCTATATCTGCAAAACGGCCGTATCGACCTATTTTGTCGAGCGCCAGAGCGTGCGCGAAATCTAGGCAGAACGGCGCCAGACCTCAGAGCGGAAAAGTCCGCCAAAGGCAACCATATATGACGCTACCAAGAGAGAGGGTCCTACGGGGCCCTCTTTTTGTTGCCCTTGTATGTTCAGATTGTTTACATACCGTTTAGGCTGATTTCTCTACCGTTTACGGGACTTTCGCGCTAAACTACTAAACAAAAGAGTAAAACATTTAGTAAACAGAACAAAACGAAACATGCGTCTGTTTACTGAACATGTGATTAGGGGAGGACGTACATGGATAAGATCAGGCTCGGTTTCGTGCCCACGCGCCGCAGCATCTTTAGCGCGCCGGACGCGATCAAGTATCGCGGCCTTACGGCTGATCGCCTGCGCGAGATCGGCGTCGACATCGTGGATATCGACGACATCAACGACGAGGGCCTGCTGTTCGACGACAGCCATATCGCGCCTATCGTCGAGAAGTTCCGCGCCGAGGGCGTCGATGGCATCATGCTGTGCCACGCCAACTTTGGTACCGAGTACGTTTGCGCCCGCCTTGCCCGCGAGCTCGGTCTGCCCGTGCTGCTGTGGGGTCCGCGCGACGAGCGCCCCGAGCCCGACGGCACCCGCCTGCGCGATAGCCAGTGCGGCCTGTTCGCCACCGGCAAGGTCCTGCGCCGCTTCCAGGTGCCCTTCACCTACATGACCAACTGCCGCCTGACCGACCCCGAGTTCGAGCGCGGCGTCTGGGACTTCCTGGCCGTGTGCAACGTGGTCAAGACCTTCAAGCACACCCGCATCCTGCAGATGGCCACTCGTCCGTTCGACTTCTGGTCGACCATGTGCAACGAGGGCGAGCTGCTCGAGAAGTTCAACATCCAGCTTTCACCCATCCCCATGACCGAGCTTGTCCAGGCCGTGCGCGACGCCCAGGCCGACGAGCAGGCCATGGCAGCCATGCTCGCCCACATTGCCGACAGCTTTGAGATCTGCATCCCCGAGGATAAGGTCCCCGCTGTGGCCGGTCTTGCCATCGCCATGAAGCGCTTGGTCGAGAAGTACGGTTGCAACGCCGGTGCCATCCAGTGCTGGAACGCCCTGCAGGACGAGTTGGGCATTATGCCCTGCGCCGCCAACGCCATCCTTAACGAGATGGGTATCCCCGTCGTGTGCGAGACAGATATCCACGGCGCCATCACCGCGCTGATGGTCGAGGCTGCCGATCTGGGCCGTCACCGCGGCATGTTCGCCGACTGGACCGTGCGTCATCCCGACAACGAGAACGGCGAGCTGCTGCAGCACTGTGGCCCCTGGCCCTGCAGCTGTGCGGCCGTCAAGCCCAAGCTCACCTACCCGCTGGCGTTCGATCACCCCGGCGCGCTGACGGCCGAGGCCAAGCACGGCGACCTCACCCTTGCCCGTTTTGACGGCGACAACGGCGAGTACTCGCTGCTGCTGGGCAATGCCCGCGGCATCGACGGCCCGGCCGGCATGGGCACCTACCTGTGGGTCGAGGTCGACAACCTCAAGCGCCTCGAGGCCAAGATCGTCGAGGGTCCCTACATCCACCACTGCGTCGCCATTCACGCCAACGTCGTGCCGGTGCTCTACGAGGCGTGCAAGTACATCGGCATTGCCCCCGACTTATACGACCCGATTGAAGAAGACGTCAAAGCCTACCTGCGAGGAGAGTAGAAATGGCAACTATCGAAGAGCTTGAGTCCCTGCGTTGGGACCTTCGCCGCGATTGCGTCGATATCATCATGGCTGGCGCCGGCGGCCACATCGGCGGCGACATGTCGGTGATCGACGCCCTCATGACCCTCTACGCCAACCATCTCAACATTTCGCCCGAGACCGTCGACGATCCCAACCGCGATCGCTTCGTGCTCTCTAAGGGTCATGCCATGGAGGCCTACTACGCGGTGCTCTGCCACGAGGGCTATCTGGACCTCGATGACGTCAAGGCCCGCTTCTCCAAGTTCGGCAGCCCCTACATCGGTCACCCCAACAACAAGCTCAAGGGCATCGAGATGAACTCGGGCTCGTTGGGTCACGGTCTGCCCGTGGCTGTGGGCATGGCGCTTGCCGGCAAGATGGACGGCCGCGACTACCGCGTCTACACCATCATGGGCGACGGCGAGCTTGCCGAGGGCTCGGTCTGGGAGGGCGCCATGAGCGGCGGCAACTACCAGCTCGATAACCTGTGCGCGCTCGTGGACCGCAACCGCCTGCAGATCAGCGGCAGCACCGAGGACGTCATGAAGCAGGACTCGCAGGAGGAGCGCTGGGCCGCCTTCGGTTGGAACGTGCTGTCCATTCCGGGCAACGACGTCCAGGCCATCGACGCCGCGCTGACGCTGGCCACCGAGACCAAGGGTAAGCCCACGGTCATCATCCTCAACACGGTGAAGGGCTACGGCTCGCCGGTTATGGAGGACAAGGCCGCCTGGCATCATCACCTGCCCAACGACGAGGAATATGCCCAGATCATCGCCGATTTCGCTGCCCATAAGGAGGCCATCAATGGCTAACAAGATCGCCAACCGCAAGGCTATCTGCGACACGCTGCTCGAGGCCGCCGCAACCGATAAAGACATCGTCGTCCTGTGCTCCGACTCCCGCGGCTCCGCGTCGCTCACGCCGTTCTTCGATCAGTATCCCCAGCAGTCCGTCGAGGTCGGCATCGCCGAGCAGGACTTGGTGAGCATCGCCGCCGGTATGGCCTCGTGCGGCAAGAAGGCCTGGGCCGCCTCGCCGGCGTCCTTTGTGACCACGCGCTCGTATGAGCAGTGCAAGGTCGACGTTTCGTACTCCAACACCAACGTCAAGCTTATCGGCATCTCGGGCGGCGTGTCCTATGGCGCCTTGGGCATGAGCCATCACTCCGCACAGGATATCGCCGCCATGAGCGCGATTCCCAACATGCGCGTGTATCTGCCGAGCGATCGCTTCCAGACCGCCGAGCTCGTGCGTGCCCTGGTCGCCGACAACAAGCCGGCCTACATCCGCGTGGGCCGCAACCCGGTGGAGGACGTGTACACTGAGGACGAGTGCCCGTTCCAGATGGATCGCGCCACCTGGGTGCGCCGCGGCACCGATGTGACGATCGTCGCTACCGGTGAGATGGTCCGCCACGCCGTGGACGCCGCCGATCTGCTGGCCGAGCAGGGCATCTCGGCGACGGTGCTCGATATGTACTGCGTCAAACCGCTCGATGCCGAGGCCGTGATCGAGGCCGCCGGTGCTACGCGCGCCGTCGTGACCGTCGAGGAGCACAGTCCCTTCGGCGGCCTGGGTTCCATGGTCGCGCAGGTCGTGGGTGAGCACTGCCCGCGTCCGGTCAAGTGCCTCTCCCTGCCCGATGCGCCGGTCATCACCGGCACGAGCCCCGAGGTCTTCGCGCACTACGGCCTGACGGGCGAGGGAATCGCCAAGACGGTCGCCGAGGTCCTTCCCGCAGAGTAATTGGTGCATCGGGGACAGGTTTGCACCAATCCTTTTAGGTTGAATTCTGAGCAGGCCGGCTGCGCTCTCATGAGCCGGTCGGCCACTCGCTCCTTGTCCGTCGGGTTTTAGTTTTGAATCGACGGGGGAGACAGGAGAGTACATGAGCAAATACATCATCGGAATCGATCAGTCCACACAGGGTACTAAGGCGCTGCTGGTGGACGAGGGCGGCCATCTGATCCATCGCGCCGACCGCTCACATCGCCAGATTGTCAACGAGGCCGGCTGGGTGAGCCATGACCCGGCCGAGATCGCCGCCAACGTGCTGGCTGTGGCACGCACCGTGGTGGAGGAGACCGGGGTCGATCCGGCAGACATCGCCGGCGTTGGCATTTCCAACCAGCGCGAGACCACCGTTGCCTGGAGCCGCACGACGGGCGAGCCGCTGTGCGATGCCGTGGTGTGGCAGTGCGCTCGCGCCCGCGAGCTGTGCGACGAGCTGGCTGCGCGCGAAGGCGTGGCCGAGCTGGTGCGTGACACGACGGGTCTGGTGCTCTCGCCCTACTATCCGGCGGGCAAGATGGCCTGGATCCTCGCGAACGTTCCCGCGGCTGCTGAGGCCGCTGCGGCGGGCGAGCTGTGCCTGGGCACCATCGATGCCTGGGTGGTCTGGACGCTCACGGGCGGCGCGGAGTTTCGCTGCGACTGGTCCAATGCCAGCCGCACGCAGCTCTTTGACCTGCGCCGTGGCTGCTGGAGCGAGCCGGTGTGCGAGGCCTTTGGCGTCGATTCGGCTTGCCTGCCGCAGGTGACCGATTCCGATGGCCTGTTCGGCATGACGAACCTGGGCGGCTTTTTGCCGGCGCCCGTGCCCATTCACGGCGTGCTCGGCGACAGCCATGCCGCCTTGTTTGCCCAGGGCTGCCATAGCCGCGGCATGGCCAAGGCGACCTATGGCACCGGCAGCTCGGTCATGATGAACGTCGGCGACGAGTTCGTCGCCAGCTCGCACGGGCTTTCGAGCTCGCTTGCGTGGCGTATGGACGGTGTGACCGAGTACGTGCTCGAGGGCAACGTGAGCTACGCGGGCGCTGTCAAGACCTGGCTGCGCGACGACCTGGAGCTCATCAACAATCCCGAGGAAGTCACCGACCTGTGCTACGCCGCCAATCCGGCGAGCCGCGTCTACTTTGTGCCGGCGTTTACCGGCCTGGGCGCGCCACACTGGGCGAGCGATGCCGAGGGCTGCGTCTTTGGCATGACGCGCACCACGGGCCGTGCGGAGTTCGTAAAGGCCGCCGACGAGTCGATCGCCTATCAAATCTTTGACGTGATTGATGCGATGGTCGAGGATTCGGGCGCGGCACTGGCCGAGCTTCGTGTTGACGGCGGCCCCACGCGCGACGCGTACCTGATGCAGTTTGAGAGCGACTTGGTTGGCTCGCCCATCCGCATCGCGAGCAACGACGAGATGAGCGGTCTGGGTGCGGCCTGGGCCTGCGGCATTGCGCTGGGCATGTACACGCGCGACGTCGTTGACGTCTACGGCGCTCGCGGCATCGTGGAGCCTGCCATGTCCGCCGACGAAGCCAAAAAGATCGCCGGCTGGCGTCACGCCGTCGACGCGACCATCGCCTACACTGCCTAGGCGGCTGCGCGGCGCCCGCAGGCTATTCCCGGGCAGCTCATTTGGGATGGGGCTTTTTTGACTGGTATGATTGGTGCGATCATTCGAACCAGCTAAAAGAGCCCCGTCCCAAATTTGACTACCGAGAGGATCTGCCATGGAGCGCATCGCGAGTTTTTCCGTTGACCATCTGCTGCTCGAGCCCGGCGTGTATGTGAGCCGCATCGACCGCGATCCGGCGACCGGCGCCGCCGTCACCACCTTTGACCTGCGCCTGACCACGCCCAACAAGGAGCCAGTTATGAACACGGCGGAGTGCCACACCATCGAGCATCTGGGTGCCACGTTCCTCCGCAATCATGCCGAGTGGTCGAGCCGCATTGTCTACTTTGGCCCCATGGGCTGCCGCACGGGCTTTTACCTGGTTGTCTTTGGTGAGCTGACGAGCGAGGAGATCTTGCCGCTCGTGCGCGAGCTGTTCGAGTTTGTCGCGGGCTTTGAGGGCGATATCCCCGGCGCCGCTCCCGAGGAGTGCGGTAACTATCTGGACCAGAACCTCCCCATGGCAAACTGGCTCGCGCGCCGTTATCTCGACCGCGACCTGGCCAATATCGACGAGAAGCACCTGCACTACCAGCAGGCATAGGGCCGCCCTCTGCCTCCAAACCGTTCACACGGAGATATCGACCGTTTAACTGTTTAGAAGTGTTTATTCGAGGTCATTAGCACTAGCTCGCTTAAACTAGTCCTCAGAGTGATATTCAGGCAAGGCTCCTGAAGCAGCATCTGTCGACATTGATTGTCGGATTCTGCTTCGGGAGCCTTGTTCTGTTTAGGGGGGGACACATGGAAATTGTTAAACGAATTAATACCAGCGCTGTCCTCTGCGTCGATGGAAATGGCAGACAGTTGGTTGCATTCGGCCGTGGTCTGGGGTTTAAGAATGTCGGAGACGAGGTCCCTCTTTCGGAGATTCAACGAACGTTTTATAACGTTAGCTCTCGCTACATCGCTCTCGTTGACGAGGTCCCCGACGAGCTTCTCGAGCTTACCTCGGATGTTATTGATATGTCGACAGGTTTGCTGTCTTATGAGGTGAGCCCTAATTTGCCGTTTATCCTTGCGGACCATATCGCGTATGCGGTTAAGCGCAAAGAGCAAAATATCGTTGTCCGCATGCCTTTATCGTTTGATGTCCGCCAACAATATCCCGTCGAATTTAGAATCGGCGAGTATGCACTTAAGATAATCAGGAAACGTCTTAACGTTAGGCTTCCAGCTCATGAGGCAGTTGGAATTGCCATGGCGTTTATCAATAACATGGCCGATTCGGACTCATGCGAAGTAGTTAAAGAGTTTAGCGCGGATATCTACGATCGTGTTCTGGAGGAGTCAACCGTTGCTGTTGAAAATCGGCTTGGCATTCAAGTTGATCGGGAAGGTTTCGATTACGCAAGGTTCGCAACCCATCTTCAGTACTTATTCAATAGGTTGAACTCTGGCGAAAGCATCGTGAGCGACAACCGCAAGATGTACCTCTCGCTCAAAAAAGAATATCCGGTGGCATCAATGTGCGCCGATGATATTGCTTCTGTTCTCAGCCGACTGACGGGGCGGGAACTTATAGACGAAGAAAGACTCTACCTCATGATGCATATCAATCGAATTGCATCGAAAACAAGGTAATTAGTTGGCAAAGGCGCGCGCTTTGCTGATGGTTACATATAAAACTCAACATGGGAGAAATGGTATTTATGGCAGATACAACCAAGCTCGCTGCCGAGATTCTCGAGATGGTGGGCGGCGCAGACAACGTTACATTTGTAGCTCACTGCATGACTCGTTTAAGGTTCAACCTTAAGGACGAAAGCATCGTAGACGATGCAAAAGTCAAGGCGATTGATGGCGTGATCGACATTCGCCATTCCGCGGGGCAATATCAGGTGATTGTGGGACCTAAGGTCGATAAGGTCTATGAAGTCGTTGCCAAGGAAACCGGGATTGATGCCGGAGATTCCGAGGCAAGCGAAGGAGAGACTAAGGGCTTTCTGGGAAAGCTAATGAAGCTCATCAGCGGAATCATGATGCCCGTTCTTCCTGCCTTGATCGCATGCGGAATGATAAACGCCGTCCTTAGTATTCTGACGACGGCGGGTGCTGTTTCCGCCGAGAGCGGAATATACACTCTGCTGTACGGCATGGGAAATGCCTGCATGTATTTTCTGCCCGTTCTTGTCGGATCATCTGCTGCTCAGTTCTTTGGAACCGATCGATATATCGGTGCGGTACTCGGTGCAATCCTGATTTATCCGACTTTCGTTGCTGCGGCCGGAGCGGGCGATGCGCTGGATTTGCTCGGCATGAAGTTCACAATGGTGAGCTATTCCTCCACGGTGTTTCCTGCTATCGTGGCGGCTTGGTTCGCATCCGTTCTTAATAAGTGGCTGCGGGCGGTTCTTCCCGATGTTGTGGCATTTGCGCTCGTCCCGTTCCTGACGGTTGCTGTTGCCGCCCCCGTCTCGCTCCTTGTGATCGGCCCCGTTATTCAGCAGGCGAGCTCTTTGCTTGCGACTGCAGTGCTGGCGGTCTATCAGTTCAGCCCCGTCCTTTGCGGCGTTATTCTCGGGCCGATATTCGGTCTCGTTATGATCCCCCTTGGACTCCATTGGGCCCTGATCGTGCTTTCCATCAACAATATTATGACCGTCGGCTCCGATCCTATCCTTGGACTTCTCTGCTGCAGCATGGGTGTTGTCGGCGCTTGTTTGGCGTTTGCCCTCCGCTCGAAGGACCCGAGTGAAAAGAGTCTTGGGTTCAGCTGTGCCATTACGGGCTTTTTCGGGATTACGGAACCGGCGCTGTACGGCATCATCTTGGAGCACAAGAAGATCATTATCGCTTCCATGGTCGCCGGAGCAATCAGTGCTGTTATCCCGGCGATTTTCAACACCTGTACGTTCGTTATGACGTCGAGCGGCATTTTTAGCTTCCCCGGTTATATGGATCCTTCTGGTGATATGAGCAGCCTCATCGGCGCAATTCTTTGCAATGTCGTCGGTTTAATTCTTAACTTCGTTCTCGTTTACATCCTGTATCGCCCTGATGAAGAGGCAGTAGTGGAGTAGACAATTATTTGGGATGTAAGCTGCCGAAAACCCCGCGGCAGATTGCATGTGGTGGGCTTGCCGTTGATTCACGCGAGCCCACCCTCATTTTTGGAGTGACTAGCTATGACAATTACAGCCGATATGACGTTTGGCGAAATCGCGCTCCTTCCTGAGTTCGCTGGCTTTGGCGAGCACCTTATGCTTTGCCGGCCTTCAACTTGGGAGCGCATGTGGAATAAACCCATCGTGTCTCATATGAATTCTGATGCTAATCCATATGAAACTACTCGCGTTTTGCGTGGATTGAATCGGATTGTCGAGCTCGTGGATGACGGGAGGCAAGTTGCCTACGATATATGGGATGAAGCCGACTGCATCCGTGATCCGACTCGACGCAACACGAAACTGTTCTTCTTTCCCGGGAGACCCGGGGCTCCCTTTATCATTGCGGTTTCGGGCGGAGGTTATCAGAGCGTTTGTCATCAAATGGAAGGCTTTCCCGTTGCCCCCGAGCTCAACGATGCGGGCTATAACGTGTTCGTGCTGTCATACAGGGTGAGGGTCGAGCCTTTGATGCCGCGTCCAATCGACGATTTAAATCGAGCTGTCCGTTTTGTCTTCGAGAATTCAGCGAAATTTAATGTCGCAAAAAGTTATGCAGTTATCGGCTTTTCTGCTGGTGCGCATTTAACTGCCGAGTGGGGGACGGACAACAAGGGATTTGCGTCCTACGGATGCGAGGCACCCAAAGCCTTGGTCCTGTGTTATGCACCGATTGATCTTCGTGGCTTTGAGAACGCATCAGACAATAGATTTCTTGATTCGGTGTGCGGCGGGGCTGGTCGCGACTCGCTCGATGATTTCTGTATTAATCAGCATGTGTGGGAGCAGTATCCTCCGACATATCTTTGGCAATGCGCTGACGATGATATTGTATCGCCCGACAATTATGAAAAGATGGTCGATGCTCTGGCTGCAGCTGGAGTACACCATGAGGGAGTCATGTATTCAGAAGGGGGGCACGCATTGATGAAGCCCCATGCGCCGGAGACCGACTACTGGTGTATGAGCGTTATTGAGTTTCTTAAAGATTATCTCGACTAGGAAGCTGCATGTCGCTTTTTGAGCGGGTGATTTCGTCATGCAATGTTTTCGGTATTGATCGTGGTCGTGGATGAATGATGTTCTAGAATGTTCATACTGTCACATAAACGAACAGGAGCGAACATGCATATCTACTCTGTATCAGATCCCGAGTTCAAATCCTATGGTCGCGTGTGGGACGACGTGCCGTCCAACCTGACCGCCCCGCTTGTCGAGGCGCTTGCGGCTACTCCCATTCCCGAGGGCACCAAGTACGTGGCCTCCGCACCCGAGCTCGAGCAGGTTGAGGGTGTCGACACGCTCGGCCTGCTCATGTACGGCGGCCGTCCGTTCCAGCCGGGCTGGTGCAACGGCCACAACACGCGCCTCAACTGTCTGGAGTATCACCGTGCCAGTGAGTTTAATTTGGGTGCGCGCGACTTTATTCTGCTGCTGGCCAAGCGCGAGCAAATTGTCGACGGCAAGCTCGACACCGCTCAGGTCAAGGCCTTTCGCGCGCCCGCCGGCACGCTCGTCGAGGTTTACGCCACCACGCTTCACTACACGCCCTGCATGGTCGACGACGGCGGCTTTCAGGTGATGGTGGCGCTGCCGGCGGGCACCAACGGCCCGCGCCCCGAGGCTGCAGCCGACATGCCTGCCGCCGGTGACAGCTACTGCTACTGGAAGGCCGACAAGTGGGTCCTCTGCCACGCCGACAGCCCCAAGGCGGCCGAGGGCGGTTACGTGGGCCTCATCGGCAAAAACCTCGACATCACCTGCGACTAGGGGCTTCCTGTTTGTCTCGATCTGTAACATCTAGCGGGCTAAATCGTCTCTACCTGTTACAGATTTAGACAAACCGTAGAGGGCTGCCCGAAAGATCTCGATCTGTAACACCAGGCCCGGTTTTGGCGGCCTACCTGTTACAGATCGAGACAAACCGGGCCCAAACCACCACAAAGGTGCCTGTCCCCTTTGTGGTGGTTTGGGGCGGCGGTATCAAAAAGTGTCAGACGGGGGCGGCTGCGGGGCGCCTGTGCGCGAAAAGAAGTGTCGGCCTGCGCCGCTGTCGTTGAGCAGCGCGCTGTTTGCGGGGATACTGAAGCTACGACAAGCAGCGTATGAAAGGATCGATGTATGGCTTTCCGTAAAGACTTCCTGTGGGGCGGCGCAACGGCTGCCAACCAGTGCGAGGGTGCCTACAACGTGGACGGCCGCGGCTTGGCCAACGTGGACGTGGCGCCGCACGGCCCCGAGCGCTACGCGGTGGTCTCCGGCCAGCGCAAGATGCTCGACTTCGAGGACGGTTATTACTACCCCGCGCAGACCGGCATCGATTTCTACCACCACTACAAGGAGGACATCGCCCTCTTTGCCGAGATGGGCTTTAAGACCTTCCGCATGAGCCTGGCGTGGACCCGCATCTTCCCCAACGGTGACGAGACCGAGCCCAACGAGGCCGGCCTGGCCTTCTACGAGGACGTGTTCCGCGAGTGCCAGGCGCACGGCATCGAGCCGCTCGTGACCATCACGCACTTCGACTGCCCGATTCACCTCATCAAGGAGTACGGAGGCTGGCGCAACCGCAAGCTCATCGACTTCTACAAGAACCTCGCGACCACGATCTTCACCCGCTACAAGGGCCTGGTAAAGTACTGGCTCACCTTTAACGAGATCAATATGATCTTGCACCTGCCGTTTATGGGTGCCGGTCTGGTCTTTGAGGAGGGCGAGAACAAGGAGGCCGTCGAGTACCTGGCCGCCCACAACGAGCTCGTCGCCAGCGCTTGGGCAACCAAGATCGCCCACGAAATCGACCCCGAGGTCAAGATCGGCTGCATGCTCGCCGCAGGTAGCTACTACCCCTACAGCTGCCGTCCGGGCGATGTGCGCCAGGCGCAGATTGACAACCAGAGCAACTATTTCTTTGTCGACGTCCAGAGCCGCGGCTACTATCCGGCCTATGCCGTCAAGAAGCTCGAGCGTCTGGGCATCGATGTGGGCATGACGGACGAGGACCGCGAGATTCTGGCCGAAAACACCGTCGACTTCATCAGCTTTAGCTACTACTCCACCCGCTGCTCCGCCGGTGCCGATAACCCCGATGTCGAGAAGACCAAGGGCAACGCCTTCGCCGGCGCCAAGAACCCCTATCTGCAGGAGAGCCAGTGGGGCTGGGCCATCGATCCGCTGGGCTTCCGCATCACCCTCAACGACCTGTACGACCGTTATCAGAAGCCGCTGTTTGTGGTCGAGAACGGCCTGGGCGCCAAGGATGTTGTCGAGGAGGATGGCTCCATCAACGACGACTACCGTATCGACTACCTGCGCCAGCACATCGCCGCGATGCGCGATGCGGTGACCGAGGACGGCGTTGACCTGCTGGGCTACACCACCTGGGGCCCGATCGACCTGGTGTCTGCCGGCACGGGCGAGATGTCCAAGCGCTATGGCTTTATCTATGTGGACCGCGACGACGCCGGCAACGGCACCCTCAAGCGTTCCAAAAAGAAGAGCTTCGACTGGTACAAGCATGTCATTGAAACGAATGGTGAGGACCTGTCTTAAGGAAGCTGAGACGCTCAACTTCAGAGTCTCCTGACCAAGGCGCCCGGCGAGCAGTTAATGCTCACCGGGCGCCTTGCCGTCTGCGGATTTTGGGACATGTGGCCCGCTTTTTGGGCCTGCCTGTCGGTACACTAAAAGCACTATGGGTACCCGCGAGCGACATATTGGCCACGCGGCCGCCCGATCCGCGCCCGTAGCGGATCCTAGGGGCGGCAGGCTCTTCGCCATGCCGCGATTCCTTGTTGGCATAACACATCAGGCGTACCGTCACCGCGTCTTTGCTATCGCCGGCGCCATCACCGCGCTGTTCCTCATGCTTTTGGCAGTCTTGCCGGCGCTGTTCGCCTTCGACCCCAAACTTTCTAACGCCGTGTCCGCCTATAGCGAGGTGTCCGAAGAGGTCGTGGATGCGCTCGTCCACTCGAGCTCTCTTCCGTTGCTTGTTGCCGCAATCGCCTTTTCAATCTGGGGCGTGTTGGCGTACCTGCGCTGCCTGGACTACGTCTTGCGCCGCCGCCTTGTTGCCGTCGCCACTATCTGCGCCCTCTGGATGATCGAGGTAATCCTCAAATACAAGTCGTTCACACCGGTCTACGCCACGATCCTGTGGTACCTGTACTACGTGCCCATGACGCTCATTCCGCTGCTCTACCAGTTGTGTGGTCTGCGCCTCGCGGGCGTGGAACAGCACCGCCTGGGTCGCCGCTACTGCGCTGCGCTGTGGATTGTGGCCATCCTGCTTATCGGATTTGTGCTCACCAACGATTTTCACCAGCAGGTCTTCCGCTTTGACCGTACAAGCGACACCTGGAGCAATGATTACACGTACGGCTGGGGTTATTTCGCTGTCTTGTTGTGGACGGCCTTTAACTTTGTGGCCTTTTTTATCCTGGTTGGTCGATCCTCGTCCTTTCGCATCCAGCGTTTCTCGGGCACGGCGGCGCTCGTACTGCTGGGTGGCGCATTCTTTGCCATCTCGTATGCTCTGCGCGTGCCCTGGGCATGGAGGCTCAACTTTTCGCTCGTCTATTGCGTCCTGTGCGTGGTGGCGATGGAAATCTGTCTCGATTGCGGTGTCATTCCGTCGTATCACGACATCGCCGGCATCTTCGACACCTTGCCGCTCGACCTCAAAGTTCTAACGCGCGACCTGCAGGAAGTCTATGCCACGCCGGCGTCAAAGCCAATGCCGGTAGGCGTGCGCGAGGAGTTGCGGACCCAGGAACACGGGCACGCTCACGCCTTTGCCGTGGCGTCCGATCCCGATGTAATGTATCGCGCCTTTCCACTGCTGGGCGGATCGGCCCTGCTTGCCCAAGACGTGTCGGAGCTCAACGAGCTTAACCGTGAACTGGCACATCGTCGCATGGAACTGCAGCGTCAAAACGAGCTGCTCGCCGCCGACTACGACCTTAAGACGCACCTGGCAGATCAAGAGGCCGAGACCTTGCTGGTCCAAGACGTGGACCAAGCACTTGCCCGCGCGCTCGAAGGGATGTACGACCTGCTGAGTTCGCTGCCGCCGTTGACCGACGAGGCGTCTTCGCACGAGCGTTACCGCATGCTGCAGCGCGCCAAGATGCTCGTCGCCTATTGCAAGCGCAAAGGGTCGCTCACGTTGGCACAGCACGGTGAGAGCGGTTTTGATCGCGACCGCATTCAGCTCATCGCCAACGAGCTCGCAAGTGACCTGCGCACCATCGATATCGATTGCGCCTCGATTATCGCCATACGGCGCCCGATGCACGCCAGTACGGTAAGCGCCCTGTACGACTGCGTGTATGACTTTGCGTTTTTTGCCTACACCACCGACCATCCGGCGCTTATGTATCACTTGGGCGACCATGACCGATGCAGTGTCGAGCTGCGCGCCACGCTTTTTTCCAACGATGATGAAGATCTTTCGCAGACGCCCGCTGCGCAAGAGCTCGAAAGCGCTCTGCAAGGGCGCAACGTGGCATACCGCCTTGAGGGCGAGCCCGGCCAGCTGCGCATGATCGTCTTGATGCCGAGGGCGGGTGAGTGACGATGCAGATTTCGCTCATCCTTCCCCAAATCGTTGCGCTCGATGTTGTCTTTGCCCTGGCTGCGTGTCTGCAGACGATCCACGTCCCGCTCATCTCATCGCGCCGCTCGTCCTATAACCGTAAGGTGATTTGCGCCTACGAGGCGAGCCTCGTGCTTCACCTGATGATTTCGGCGCTCATCTTGTTCGCGTCGTCTGGCTCGTATCTGGTGGCGCCGCTTGACGTTTGCGCCAGGGCAATGGGCGGAGCGCTGTGGCTCAATGCCGCAATCTTTGCCTATGGCGTGGTGCTTATGGTGCGCTATCGTCGCCCCGTCATGCTGGCCGAACTGTTGCTCGTCGCCGCCGTAACGCCGCCAATGGTTGTTGTTATGGGCTCGGTGTGGGCCGTTGTCCTTATCGCAGAGGGAGCGTTCTTCCTGTTCCGTTCCGTCGCGGCGCTCTTGATGGACGTCCGTAACCGCCAGGAGGATATCACCGCGTTCTCGACGATCGAAACCATCAACGTGATTCCCGTGGGCATCCTGTATCTGGACTCGAGGGGCCGTCCGCTGCTCATGAACCGCTGCATGCGTAAAAACCTGGTGGAGCTTCATATGCCCACCGACCTAGGCGATATGAGCGGTACATGGAACGACCTGCGCAAGCTCAGCATGCAAATGCCCGAAGGCGGTAAGAACCGCGTGCGGATCAACCTGGACCGCTTTGGTGAGGCGCGTGCGGTGGTCGAGGTTTCTCCCGCCGAGATTCGCCTGTTTGTGTGCGATGGCGTTATGGTCTCGGGCCGTTCGTTCGAGCGCATAATCGGTCTGGATGTGACAGAGTATGCGTATGCGCATGACCGCCTGGCGCAAGCCAACCACCTGCTTGAGCTCGCGGGTCAAGAGCTCCAGGCCCAGATCGAGGAAGTCAAAAAAGTTGCCGACAATGCGGCCTATCTGCGTATGCGCGCTCGCGTGCACGACGTGATCGGGCAGCGCCTGTCCATCCTCCATCGCTATCTGGAGGAGGGGCGCCTGGATGACGAGTCACTCGAGCAGATCGACCCGCTGCTGCGCTCAATCGCTGCCGATCTGCGCAGCGGGGGCGACACCGAACCGGCAGAGCAACTGGGCGATATCGTCCATGCTTTTGGCCTGGTGAGCGTGCAGATCGATGTTGAGGGTGCGCTGCCTGAGGACGCGCGTGTCGCCGCTGCCTTTTTGCAGATTATCCGCGAGGCCTCGACCAACGCCACCAAGCATGCGCAGGCGCATCGGGTCCATGTGCGCTTGTGGCAGGAGAGGACGGATGCTGACGCCGTCGCGCACATGACGATTTCTAACGACGGGTCCCCGGCCCCCGTATCGTATCGCGAGGGAACGGGTATCCCAGGTATGAGGCATGTCGCGCAAGATCTGGGTGGCAGCCTAGAGGTCCACGCCACCCCGCCCTTTACGCTTACGGTATCCATTCCGCTTAACGCTAGCGACACGTCCCAAAGGAGAAACTCATGATCCGCGTGTTAATTGTCGAAGATCAGGCCATCCTGCGCGAGAGCCTGGCGCGCTCCGTTGGCGACCAGCCCGATATGACCGTCGTTGCCGCGATCGCCGATGCTTCCGAAGCCCTCGATGTCGTACTCAAGGAGCGCCCGGACATGATACTGATGGACGTGTGCACCGAGCACGATTCCAACGGCATCGTGGCGGCGGCGCGTATTAAAGAGGAGCTGCCCGAGTGTCGCGTCATCATCATGACCGGCATGCCCGAGATCACCTTTGTCGATCAGGCTCGCGAGGCGGGCGTCGATAGCTTTGTGTACAAGAACGTCGGCATCGACGAGCTGTTCGCCGTGATGCGTTCCACGCTGGCGGGCTACTGTACGTTTCCCAAGCCGCCCGAGAGCATTTTCTCGGGCACGGCGGCCCTTGACGATGTCGAGCTGTCGATTTTGCGCCTTGCCTGCGAGGGCAAAAGTCGTCGCGAGATCGCGGCCGAGCTGTTTATGAGCGAGGGTACCATCAAGCGCCGCATCTCGGAGATTCTCAACAAGACCGGTTACGACAACATCATGCGCCTGGCCGTACATGCGGTGACCGAGGGCAGCATCGTTCCCAACATGGAGCGCTAACGATCGTTACATATCGGCATAAAAGCGACGGTGCTGCAGGATCAACTCCTGCAGCACCGTCTGGTGTGCGCGGATGTGTCCGCCAATCCGCGGCTGATGTTACGTGCCGCTACGCGATGGTTGCGCTGTAGGAGGCGACGTCCTCGTAGGAATCGGTCAGGTAGGCGTCGATGCCGATGGTCGTATTGACCAGGTCGTCAAGGCTATCGAGCGTGCCGTTCGAGAACGTGAATTCCTCAGTGGCGTTGGTGCCGGGCATCAGGTGAGCCGAGAACCAGGGTTCCTTCATGGTGCCGTTGACGTTGGTCTTGCCGGAAGGAGCGTAGAAGGTCAGGTCCTTGTCGCTCTTGTTGGTGATGTTGACGACAAAACCGATGTCGTCCCACTCGTCCTTGAACTTCTCGGTGATGGTGATGGTGCACAGGTCGTCATCGGCAACGGTGACGGCGGGGGAGATTTCAATCTTCTGGACGTCGTCGTCTTCGACGGCCTCGTCGATCTCTTCTTCCTTCTCGGCCGCCTCGCGATCCTTCTTCACCGTGCCGGACAGGTCCTTGTCGGACTTGGTAAAGACAAGATTGCCGTCATCCTCTTCGAGGATGAGCTTGCCGTCCTTGAGCTTCATGTCATGCGACTCGTCTTCGGCGGTGATGGTTACGGTGGTGGCGTCCTTTGCCTCCCATTTAAGGTCGACGACTTCAAGGAACAGGTCGAGGGCACCTGTACCGTCCTCATCGAGAATCAGGACGCAGTGCACACCCCAATCCTCGAGCATCTTCATGTACTCATCGGTCAGTTCTTCGCCCTCCAGGGTTCCACCCGAGAGTTCCCAGCTGCCGACGAAGTTGGCCTTGGGGTCTTTGCCGCCGCCGCTGCAGCCCGTCAGGGCAAAGGCGAGCGCAAGGACGCATGTCAGAAATGCGAGTACGGACTTTTTGAACGTTGTCTTCATGGTGTCCTCCTTTATCGAACGAAACCCATAGAAGCAAATGCGGGGGTGGCGGATCCCCCGCCAATTACCAGATAGAGGGGCTAGGGCCTGGGCGTTCCGCAGTTGCTGCAGAACTTGCCGCCGTTTTCGCTGCCGCAGTTGGGGCAGAACCACTTGGCCGGTGCCGGGGCGGGTGCGGGACTGCCGCACTCGGAGCAGAACTTGCCGGTGTTGGTGGCGCCGCAGCTGCAGGTCCATGTGCCGGCCGCGGGGGCAGCGGCAGGAGCCGGTGCGGGAGCGGGTGCCGGAGCCGGCTGCGGGGCGGCCTGCTGCTGTGCCTGGCCGGCGGCGAACAGCTGGCTGGCGTTCATGCCGCCCATGCCACCTGCCATGCCCATGTCCATAAAGCCTGCCATCGCGCCGTTGGGATTGGCGGCTGCCGCGCGCATTGCGTCGCTCTGGGCGCTGGCAATGTTGGCTGCCGCCATAGTGGGATCGCGCATGACGGCGGCTTTCTGCAGGTCCTTGATCATCTGCTCGTCCTCTTGCGAGGCAGCGATGGAGTTGACGCCAAAGCTCACGATCTCGACGCCGCGCAGGTCACGCCAGTCGGCAGAGAGGACCTCGTTGAGCGCGCGGGCGAGCTCGGTGGTGTGGCCGGGGATGGCGCTGTAGCGGATGCCCATTTCCGAGATCTTGGCAAAGGCGGGCTGCAGGGCGGTGAGCAGCTCGGACTTAAGCTGGCTGTCGATCTTGTCGCGCGTGTAGCTATCGGTCACGTTGCCGCACACGTTGGTGTAGAACAGCAGCGGGTTGGTGATGCGGTACGAGTACTCGCCGTTGCAGCGCACGGAGATGTCAACGTCCAGGCCAATGTTGTTATCGACCACGCGGAAGGGCACGGGCGAGGCGGTGCCGTACTTGTTGCCGATGATCTCCTTGGTGTTGATGAAGTGGACGCGCTGGTCCTTGCCCGCGTCGCCGCCAAAGGTAAAGCGGCTGCCGATATTGGCGAAGGTCTCCTTGATGGAATCGCCCAGGTTGCCGCTAAAGACGCTCGGCTCGCTGCCGGTATCGAAGACGAACTCACCGGGCTCCAGTGCGACTTCGATGATCTTGCCGTTTTGCACCACGAGCATGCCCTGGCCGTCGTTGACGGCGATGACCGAGCCGTTGGAGATGACGTTGTCCTCGCCGCGCGTGTTGGAGCTGCGGCCACCGGTGCGTTTGCTGCCCTTGCAGGCCAAGACGTCAGCAGGCATCGATTCGCAATAGATAAATTCCTTCCACTGGTCGGCCATGACGCCGTCGGCAGCACCCAATCCAGCTTTCAAGAGTCCCATGGTGATCTTCCTTTCTCGTCAAAGGCCGGGTGGTATTGGTCGGATTGCTTAGTCGTCCTTGTCGTCTTTCATGACAACGGTGGTCTCGGTGTGGTTGAAGGTGTCGTGCTTCTCGGTCAGGTCGAGCTCGCCGCAGTACTCGTCGGCGTGGGTGGCCTCGTTGGCCGTCTTGAGCTGGCCTACCAGTAGCACGTCTCCGATAATCACGATGATCAGCGGCGCGACGATGTTGATGAGGATGCCCTCGATATCAAAGGCGAGGTAATCCGGATCGAAGGCGTTCTCACCCATAAAGAGAATCTGGGAGAGGATAAATCCGATCACAAAGAACAGCACCGAGGCAATAGCGAGCTTGGGCTTGGAGCAGGGGAGCTCGCCGACCAAGCGGCCGGTCTGGCCGTTCATGGCAAACAGGTAGCTCTTGCCGTTCCACGAGGTGGAGAGCATCCAGACGGGGAACAGGGCGTAGTCGCTGTCTTCCCAGGTGTAGTCGAGCTGCTTGCTTTCGACCGTGGCATCGTCGTATTCGTCGACGACAGTCTCGCGCAGGGCCGAGATCGTGCTTTCTTCCATACGGCGCTCGGCGCGCGCCTTGCAGGTCTCGCAGTCCTCGTCGTAACGGTTGGCGATGTAGCCGGGCATATATGCGACCGAGAACGGACGCAGCGCGTCGTAGTCAAACGGCTCGATGGCGTCCATGTGGCCGTCGGGCATCTTGGACGATCCGTCGACGGGCACGCGCTTAAACGAGTTATTGCCCTTGCGATAGGCATCGTAGTGGTCGGTGGTCGTGACGGTGCGGTCGGATTCCTCGGTCACGGTCTCGTTGGTCGCGTCAAAGTACACTTCGCCGTCCACGCGGGCGCCGTAGAGCCAAAACGGCACGTAGACACCTTGGACCTCGTCGATGTGGTTGCCGGTGACAAAGCTCTTGGGCAGCAAGATCTTGCCCTTGTAGTGTTCCTTGAGTGCGGCCGTGACGTCGTCGCGCCCGAGCTTAAACGGAATCACCAGGTCGGGCGAGAAGTCGCCCGAGAGCTGGCCGGGCGCCACGGCGGAGTTGCCGCAGTACGGGCAGGTGGTGACGGCGACGGTGCCGTCGGACACGAGCTCGGCGCCGCACGACGAGCAGATGTAGCCGGCGTTTTGGGCGAGCTCCTGCACGGCATCGTCGGCAGCAGGTTTGGGAGCTGCGGCTGCGGCATCGGCTTTGGCATCTGCCTTGTCCTGGCGCTCGCGATAGAGGGCCTCGACTTCTTCGACTTCAAAGCGCGAGTCACAGTAGTCGCAGACAAGCTTTTGCTCGGCGCTGGCAAAATGCAGGGGACCACCGCAGGCAGGGCACTGATAGTTAACGCTCTCGAAGGCCATGATCGGTCCTTTCCGTGCCGGAGGCTATGCGCCGATGGCGCCGCCGCAGTATTCGCAGCGCCCACTGGCATCGGGAATGGTGGTGGCTCCGCAGAAGGGGCAGGTCACCGCAGTCTTGGGGGCCTTGGCGGCAACGACGCTGTCGCGCGTCTCCTGGCGCAGCTGCACCAGCGCGTCGCGGACCTCGGTTGCCTGGCGCTTGGCCTCGCGGTATTCGATGGAGCCGCGCTGATCGATGGTGGAGTCGTTTACGCGCAGGTTGATCTCGGTAAAGTACGGCGTGTTGACGTGAATGGTCAGATTAAAGTCGTAATCCAGGTCGTAGCGCGGCGGGTTGTAGCTCTCGCGCTCGCCGTCCTCGGTCTCGCGATAGATCTCGGTGCGATGCTCGTCGATATCCATATCGCAGCCGAGTACCTGCGAGAACTCGATGATGTCGGGATTGGCGTCGCGCCAGCGGCTCTGCGAGGTGATGATCAGCAGGCCCGCGTCCTCATCGAGCATGATGTTGGTGCGCCCGGCAGAAAGCGTGCGCGTGGGGTTGAACGACGCCAAGCGCTCGGCATTGGCCTCGCGGTAGGCGAGCTGCTCGCGGATATCGTCCGCGGTGCTGGAGCGATAGCCGTGAAAGTAGGGGGAGAGCTTGCCGGCGCACTCTTTGCACAGGTAGCCTTCATTGATTTTTGTCTTACCTAGAAGTCCCAGCTCGGTACCGCAAATCGCGCACTCTTTCTTCTCGAACATCTTGTCAAAGAAGCCCATGGCTGCCTCCCATCAACTGGTAGCGTGTGTCACTTTTGATGATGGGGGAGTGCGCAGCCTTTCACGATACCCAGACGGCTCAACGAGTCTCCACAACTGGGACACATGGCCCATTTTTCCTACTCATTGGGGACGTACTTAAATGAGTGAAACTACTCATTTAAGTACGTCCCCAATGAGTGCTCGCAGAACGAGAGTGGATAATCTCCCATTTTTGGCCTGCTTGTGGGCTCAAAGTGGGAGATTGTCTACTCTCGTTGTTTGGGTGTCCAAAAATCCCCGCTCGTTTGACGCCTGGGGACACTCTTTGCCGAATGCGGCGGCTGCCGAATGTGGGCGCCGCCCTTGCTATGCCACGGTTACGGCGATTTGGGCGTAGCGGGTGCAGGGGCGCTCGGCGCGCGTCTGGACGGTGAGGGTGAGCACAAGGCGGTCACCGGGCTGCGCGTCGGCGGGCACGATGAAAGCGGTGTCCACCGTGCATTCTTGCCACATCGACAGATCCTGGACGCCTGCATAGCTCGATGGGTCTACGGCCACATCCCAATGTGCATCGAAGCCCTTGTCGTCGGGGTCGACGATGGTTGCCGCAAGGGCGACGCGCTCGCCGGCTGCGGCGCTGCGGTCGGCCGTGACCTCGACAACATGTGCCGGATGCGAGCAGATGGCCGGATCATGGGCGCACCATTGCGCGCGGGCGGCAAAGTTTTCCTGATAGGCACGCAGATAGGGATTGAGATTGTCGTCTGCGGGCGTGCCGATGGAGGCAAAACCGGCGGGCGCGCTCGCATCGGGGTGTCCATCAAGAAACATGCGGCCCAGCAGCGTATCGAAGTCGCGGTCGTCGATGCCGCGCAGGCCAAACGGCAGCAGTGGAATATAGGTCATGCTGTCGCCTTCGGCCATAAAGTCGCCGCGCTCAAACTGCACCGCGGGCATGCCTTCCAGGCCCCAATCCAGGCGGGCATGCTTGCCAAACTGAAAGCGCTCGGGTTCGTTTTCGTAGACCTTACCATCGCCATAGAGCATATAGCGTGCCATGAGGGGGCCGTTGCCCTGCGTGAGATTCTGCTCGGGCCAGGGAGCCTTAAACAGCGGCAGCGTATCGGGCTGAGCTGTTTTGGCGTCGAAATAGTTGCCATACATATAGGGCGTACGCCAAAAGATGAGCTCGGGAAAGAGCTCGCGCCCATGGTCGAGCCACGAGTTGTCCTGTCCCACGCCATCGGCAACGCCCATCACGCGCACCTTCTGATAGACCTGCTGCTGCACGGCGGGCCACTCGGGCGTGGCGCGATAGCGCTCGGCAATACTCATGAGGGCGCGAACGATCGTATTCATACCACCCCAGCTGAGCAACCATAACGTACGCGGATCATCATCCAGAATCGCCTGCGCAATTACGCGAGACCCCTCAGTTTCCTCAGTCACATCACCCTCAAAGGCAACATTTCCCACAAAGGTGCGCTCGATCATCTGGGCGGGCGTGGGAAACGGCGGCTCACCGGCAGCGGCCGCATTTGCCTGCAACTGCGGCCAAGCCTGGGCATATTCATTACTCCAGAGACTCTCAATCCAATGCTCGGGAAACGGCCGATACTCACGAAGCTCGCCGGCTAGCGGATCGGGCTCATGAGGCACAACAGCCCACTCATAAGAGCGCCGCCCTTTGGTCCGCCAATGCGAATTCACCTCGCCGAGCGTATGAACCCCATCCCCAAGAAAGTGATACTGCGAAGCCGTATACACCACAGCCTGAACATCAAGCAAGTTGAGATACAGAGCCAAATGAACAAGTGAGTTCATATCATCGACTTCCATATCGGTAGTAACAATCACCCGAGTCAACTTCTGGGACATAGGAACAGCTCCAATCAAAATCAATTCAGCCAGTTACGCGCAAGGCAAGACTAAACCCCGGTCCCCGCGATGGGAGGGCTTAGCGGTCGACCCTGGCCGACCACTCCCAGCAGCCCACCGGCTCGCCGTCGATGAGTACGTTGCCCCCGTCGAAGTCTTGATAACACAGGTCGTTGAATTGGTGGATCCACACGCCGTGGTTGAACGTCTTCTTGGCCGAGCCGTCGGCCTCGCGATACACGCCGGTCAGGTCCTCGACATGGCTAAAGTAGGTGAGGTGCACGTTGGCGCCGGCATCGCGCAGGCGCGCCGTGAGCGGCAGCACGGTCTGTTGCGGTGACACAAGCTCGTCGCCCTTGGAGTGCGTAAACCACAGCGGCGTCTTGGCGAGCGCGGCTACGTCCTCGTCCGTGGCGTTGTACCACGGGGCGCAGCAGGGAAGGCCCGCGGCGAAGAAATCGGGGTAGTCGGCGCACAGGCGCAGGGTCATAAAGCCGCCGTTGGAAAGACCGGCGACCACGATGCGGTCGGTGTCGATGCGGTCGGCATGCTCGGCGACAAACTCGTCGATAAGCGCCTTGAGCACGGAGGAGTAGATGCTCTGGTTGGAGCGACCGAGTTGCTCGACGCCGTTGTCCATCCAAAACGTGGGCGACTGCGGCACGAGCACCCAGGCAAAGCCGCCAAAGTAGCGCTGGATCTGCGCCTGGCTGATGGCCGTCACGCGGTTGCCGATATAGGCGCGCGTGGCGCCTTCGCCCTGCGTGGCGCCCTTGCCCTCGCCGGCGCCGTGCAGATACACCACGAGCGGTGCCTTTTGGGGCATGGCCGTGGCCTCGGGCGCAAAGGGGTTGAAGCATGCCGAGTCCTCGGCCTTAAAGCTGGGCTCAAAGAAGCCGTATTCGAGCGCGATACCGTCGACGGCGGTCTTTTGCGTGGCGTTGCTCCAGCCTTTGAGCGCGGGGCAGATATCGCCACGGCAGGTGTCGAAGACCAGGCCGCAGGTGGGATCGTCGCCGTCATTGCCGGGAAGAGCCGCGAGCTGCGTGATGTGCAGCTGGTCATCGAGCATGCGCGAGCCCATGACGCCGCCTTCGATCTTTTTGGTCAGGCGCTGCTCGGCGACCTCGAGTGCCACATGGGTGCCCACGGCGAGCTTACGTCCGTTCTCGTCGCACGGATATGCGGCGAGAATGTCGATGTAACCCACGGAGGGCGCGGCATGGTCGGCGCCGCGCTCCTTGCGCATCAGAACCTCGCCCGAGCGCTCGTGACGCTCTACATATATATGGAAGGTGTTCGTGTCGATGTCGTTGGCGCGCACGGTGCAGGGCAGGTCGAGTACGACCTTGCTGATCCAGGGGCCAAAGTCGCCCAAGGTGGTGACGGTTGCGTAGGTACACAATTTGAGTTCCATGAGCTGCCTCCCTTGCGCCGCGAATGCCTGGCATCTGCGGCAATACAAACTAAACATGTTTAGTGTAATCTAGAATTGAAGAATAACCAGATGAACTCGGTAAACGGCAAAAATGAACACGCCATGAACTACTAAACATATGTTTACTAGCTTCTAGCAGGGCTTCTGTTGATGAGTTAACAGGTCATAGAGGTGTTTATCAAAATAAAATCCCACGTAAATAGCCATATATTGATAGATGGTCAAATAGATCTTCTCCCGCCATTTAAATACGCTCACCCCCGATTTCCTACCGTTCACCGGACTGTAGACGGCAAAATTGCCATAAATTCGGTGCTCCGTGTAAACTAAAGCCCGTAAACGTTCAGTAAACACCTTGTTTACAAAAGCGTATCCAAGGGTCCGGCAACCGTAAGGGGTTATAGTCGCCGGGCCAAAGGCGTGCCTGCGAACGAACGACCAGGCACACGAAGATATGGGGAGGGGTCCCATGGCAGTAGATAACAAGCAGATTGCCACCGATGTCCTCGAGCTCGTGGGCGGTGCGGAGAATGTCACCGTCGCCACCAACTGCATGACGCGCCTGCGTCTGACGCTCAAGGATAACAACAAGGTTGACGTGGAGAAGATCAAGAAGGTCAAGGGTGTTCTGGGTTGCCAGTTCGCCGGCAGCCAGCTCCAGGTCATCATCGGCCAGAACGTGCCCAAGGTGCTCGCCGAGTTCGTCGCCATCTCCGGCGTCAAGCAGGGTGAGGCCGTCAACGAGAACCTCGATGCTCCCAAGGAGAAGTTCGAGCTCAAGAACCTGCCTAACATCATCCTCGACTATCTGTCCGGCTCCATGACCCAGCTCATCCCGCTGCTCATGGCCGGCGGTCTGTTCCGTACCATCGCGGCCGTCCTCGGCCCCACCATGCTCGGTGTGCTCTCGGCCGACGACCCGACCTATACGTTCCTCTACACCACGCTGTACGAGGCCACGTTCACCTTTATCCCCATCTACCTGGGTTATGCCGCCGCTAAGAAGCTCGGCGCCAGCCCGGTGCTCGGCATGCTGCTCGGTGGCGCCCTCATGGCTCCTTCCGTGGTGAGCGTCGCCACCCAGGAGGGCGGCGGAATCATCTCCGTCTACGGCATCCAGATCGCCGCTGCCAACTACCAGCAGTCCGTCCTGCCGATCATCCTTTCGGTGCCCGTCCTGTACTTCATCGAGAAGTTCTTTAAGAAGGTTATGCCCGACGTGCTGTCCACGGTCTTCACGCCGTTCTGCACCATGATCGTTACCATCCCCATTGCCTTCATCGTCCTCGCTCCGATCGGCAACGAGATCGGTACGCTGATCGCCAACGCCCTCTTCGGCCTTGCTGACCTTGGCGGCATCGGCATCCTGATCGTCATGGCCATCCTCGGCGCCTTCTGGCAGCTCTTCGTGGTCTGCGGCATGCACATGCCCGTCATCCTGCTCGCCCAGGTTCAGATCATCGCTGCCGGTTACGATCCCTTCGTCTTCGTTTCCACCAACTGCGCTATGGCCGCTGTCTGGGGCTGCGCCTTCGGTGCCTTCCTCAAGATGAAGAACCCCGACGAGAAGTCTCTCGCCATCGGTTACGTCATCTCCGCCATCGCCGGCGGCGTCACCGAGCCCGCGCTCTTCGGCATCCTCATGCGCTTCCGTCGCACCATGTTTGGCATGTTCATCGGCGGTGCTATCGGCGCTGTGTTCTCCGGCCTCATGGGTGTTACCTACTACCTCGCAGGCGGTGCCTCCAACTTCCTGGTCTTCACCAACTACCTGCAGGGTGGCCAGATGAACACCGTCTGGGCTATCGTTGGTATGGCAATCTCCTTTGTCATCGCCGCTGCCGTCGTCTTTGCCTGTGGCTTCTCCAAGGAGGAACTCGCCGAGATGGAGGCCTAAGGCCAAACCGTTCGGTCACATATGACCTCACCTACACGACAGGGCCCCGTCAGGCGTAAGCCCGGCGGGGCCCTTCTTGCAAGGTAGACTGATGGGGCGGACGGTATTCGCCCGCGATGGTTTGCCAAGCGGCGGGGGCTTTCGCGCGGGGTTACCGCGAAAGCCCTCGGCGGTTCGCAAATCCTTTATCAAACGAAAGGACATGCAGATGAGTTTGGGAAAGCTGACCGTCAACGGTCGCCAGGATGGCTTTTTGTGCGAGGGCAAACCGTTCTTCTGGTTTGCCGATACGTGCTGGAGCGCATTTACGAGCATCGCCGAGAACGACTGGGATTACTACCTGACCCGCCGTGCCGAGCAGGGCATGAACGCACTGCAGATCAACACGCTGCCGCAGTGGGATCGCTGCTGCCCCGACCTGGGCATTTGGCCCTATGCCAGCGAGGACGGCGTGCACTTTGATTGGTCCTGCCCCAACCAGGCGTACTGGGATCGTGCCGCCGCCATGTGCCGTGCTGCCGTCGAGCACGGCATTCGTCCGGCGCTCGTGCTCATGTGGTGCAACTACGTGCCCGGTACCTGGGGTGCCAAGATCGCCGAGCGTTGCGGTGCCGAGGTTATGCCGCGTGAGGAGGTTCGCGCCCACGTTGCCCGCGTCGTCGAGAACCTGGGCGAGTTCGACCCCGTCTACGTGGTGACGGGCGATACCGACTTTGCCGGCGACGAGGCAATCGCCTATTACGAGGACGCCCTCGACGAGGTCGTTAAGCGCGCGCCCGACGCGTTGCGCACCATGCATATCAACCGCGGCAATCGCAACATTCCGGCGCAGTATCTGGACCGTCTGGACTTTTATATGTTCCAGCCCGGCCACAACTACGAGGGCCAGCCCGAGGCTTGGAAGCTCCCTGAGGACTTCCGCGCCAACTATCCCAAGCGCCCGATGGTCAACTCCGAGCCCTGCTACGAGCAGATGGGTGCGTCGCGCAACGTGTACTGGCGTTTTACCGCGCAGGATTGCCGCGCGAGCGCATGGTCGAGCATCCTGGCCGGTGCTTCGGCGGGCATTACCTACGGCGCACACGGCGTGTGGAATTGGCAGACGTCGCGCAGTCAGGGTTCGGTCCTGGGCGAGGGATTTGACATGCCGTTCCGCTGGCAAGAGTGCCTGCAGTTTGCGGGTGTGTGGGACTTTGGCGCGATCGAGCACGTGCTTGCCGCCCTAGGCGCTACGGCTGCCGACGATGCACTTGCCGTGGTTCCGGCGCAGGAGCTCCTCGACGACGCGCGCGAGTCCATCCGTGTGGCGCGCGTTGGCGATCGCATCGTCGCGTACCTGCCGCGTACCACGGCGCTCAAGTTTAAGCTCGACGGCGCGCGTGGCTGGACGGCGACGGTCCTCGACATGGAGGACAAGCGCATCGCAAAGCTGCCCGTCCGTGACAACGGTGACGGCACCGTGCGCGTGGCGCAGCATCCCTTTGAGCACGACGCGCTGGTGATCCTGGCCCCCGGGCGCTAACGGCTCTTCTCCAACATTTACTACTCATTGGGGACAGACTTAAATGAGTGCCCAATGACTGCCCGCAGAATGAGAGTGGATAATCTTCCGTTTTTGGCCTGCATACAGGCTCAAAGTGGGAGATTATCCACTCTCGTCATTTCGGCGTCTAAGTCTGCCC
>URBS01000008.1 GCA_900546085.1 uncultured Collinsella sp. | reverse complement strand
CCGCTTTGCTTTCCCGGCCAATCAACCGACTCAACATAATCCAGTCCACCAAAACAGCTGCGGCACCGTCTGGAGGAATGGACCCTTGCTTCCGGTCTTTTCCTCCAAACGGCGCCGCAGCTTTTTCATGCCCCGATGTGTCCCAGCACTTGCGGTGAAATAGGGACTGTTTACGCCGTCAGAGCCGCAAAACAATCCTTATTTCACCGCAACTAATGTAGGGGCGAGTTAGATGGCCGAGTCTTTGGACAGCTCAAAGTAGTCGGGATGCAAGGCGATAACCGGACCCTGCTCCTCGGGCATCAGGTGCAAGTGCGTCTCTGCCAGGTAGCTCGCCGTGTCGGTATCGCCCCTCTTAATGGCCTCGAGAATCCGACGATGTTGTCGACGAATCGGCTCCCAATCCAGATCCTGCGACACCATACGCAACCAGTTGTATCGCTCAAAATGCGTGTTGACGCTCTTCATCCAATCCCACAGCATGTGACGACCGGCAATCTCAAAACACGTCTCATGAAACAGGTTATCCAAGTCGAAAAAGCGACGCGTCTCGCTATGGTCGAGCGACTCGGACTCGGCAAGAATCTGCTCGAGCCGATGCTTTTGCTCGGACGTGGCAGCCGAACAACATTTAATGAGTACGCTTCTTTCGAGTTTCTCGCGCAAGAAACAGGCATTCTCGGCGTGTTCCATGCTGATCTTAGAGACGTAGGTGCCGCTCTTGGGACGCGTTTCCACCAGCTCTTGCTCGCGCAGGCGCACAAAGGACTCGCGAATTGGCGTGCGCCCGATCCCCGTCTCCTTTTCCAGACCAATCGCCGAAAGGCGCGTGCCGGGCTTGAGCTCGGCATAGATGATCTTGGAGCGTAATGCGTTGTATGCCTGATCTTGCAGGCTCTGATAATGCTGGTGCTGTTCCATAAAGCCCTCGGATGAAGCCCACGGTTTGTCGAATAACTCCACGTAATACTATCGCATCCCCCATCCCACGGCGATGTTTGAGGGGTAGGGCCGGGATTCGGCTTTTGACCGATAAGTTGTTGCAATTAGGTGAACGTTCACCTAATTTCTTCTATTTCGCTTTGCAGATGGATTCCCATGCGTATACTAAATCTCAACGAAACCGATTTCGTCAAGCCTGGGCAATATGATGCTAAGACGCACCCTACCATCTTGGCATCCTATTGCCCATGCCATGCCATTTGCTTTCTTCCCGTCTCGTTGAGCCCTTCAGTCCCATTCTGGCACAACGAGACATTCCTAGACGACTGACCATGGGGCCGGCTTTTCTGCCGTTGAGGCAGTGCCTCCGATAACCCTCTTTTTGCCGGCCCAGGTCAGACATTTCTCTTTAAATATCCTTCAATCGAAAGGATGCAGCAGCATGCGACCGCTCATCATCATGCATGGCGAGAAGATCGACTGGCGTCATACCGTCATAAGAATGCTGATGTATCTGGCGGGCGTTGCCGTGCTGGCACTCGGTATGAGCCTCCAGACGGCATCTGGCCTGGGCGTCGCCGCGCTCACGTGCTTTGCCACGACCCTATCCATGCTCACGGGCAAGACGCTCGGCTTTTGGATTACAACTACCTATGTCGCTTACATCGCGGCGCAGCTCGCCATCTTGCGACGCGAATTTCAACCGCGCATTTTGCTCGAGCTTTGCTTTTCAACGCTAATGGGCGGCTTCACCGATCTGTTCATGGCGTTCAACCCGCTGCATCCCACGGCGCTCCCCGCGCAGGTTGCGACCATGCTGCTCTCCCTCGCTATCACCGCATTTGGCGTCAGTCTCGTCGTCAACATGGGCGTTGTCCCCAACGCACCCGACGGCTTGGTGCAGGTCATTGCGGAAAAGCTCAAGCGCCGTTTTGGAGACGTAAAGGTCATGTTCGATTGCTCGCATGTCGCCGCCTCGCTCACGCTGTCGCTGGTATGCATGCACAACTTAGGCGGCTTTGGCGTAACCACCGCCATCTCGGCACTGTTCTTGGGCCACATCATCAACTTCGCCAACAAGCTGTTTGCCCAGCGATTCGTCCGCATGGCGTTTGGCGCCAAATAGCGAACAGCCGCGGAGCAAACGAGGCTCGAGTGCCCGGCATATCGATGTCGCAAATAACGACGCACGCGCTATACGGACGATGAGGAATAGCCCGTCGCAAACCCCGCAAGCGGAGCTATATGTTGCTATAACTTGACATAAATTGGTCCATTGCCAGCCGGCATGCAAAAGGCCCCAAGCCATTCGCGGCTTGGGGCCTGCCTGGTAACACAGGTCTTTCGGACTACGCTCGCTCGTATTTCGTGGCGCGGCCTGTCCCCTGTTTCATGATCGCGTTTCGGCTGAGCAGAGATTCGAGCGCGGACAATGTTCGCGCACGGCTCAGCCCCGTCTGTTTCTCAATCTCACTTCGCGACATAATTCGTCCGCCCGACAAGGCCTTAAGAACCTGAGCCTCTTCTCCAGACCCTTCAAAGGCATCGGTAACGGGCAACGCGACAGCTACCACGCCGCCACGAATATCAAAGACCGGCTGATTAATCGAATCGCGATAGGCACGCCTAATGCGCGCAATTCCCGTTCCAAACTTCTCGATATAGTCCAACTTTAAGAAGACCTCGGCAACGATGGGATTTCTGAGCACGGATATCTGTCCATACAGGTATTGCTCCGTCGTCAAGCCAGCGGGCAACGACCCGGGTGAAGTCACAACGACGCGATCATCATACAGAGCAACCTGAACATTCGCTTGCACGTCCCACGTCCGATGCACTAGAGCGTTTGCAACTGCCTCGCGGAATGCCTCGAGGGGAATCCGGTCGGTCTGAACACGCTCGACACCTTCGATGCGCTCATAACGATAGTAGCGCGCGAACATGGCAACTGCTCTATCAACCTGCTCAATTGCAGACAGGCCCGTCGTCGTCTCACGATCTAAAAGCACGTCCTCGGTGTCGCCAAAACGAACGCAGTCGATGCCCGGAAATTCGTTGTTATCCGCCAATATCGCCGCGGCATTGGTATAGCCATCCTTGCCGAGCAGGCGAAGCGTTCGCATGATATCCGACGTGAGCTCAGAAATGCCTAGATGCTCGATGCACTTGTGTTCGAGCGTATGAAAACTCAGGTCCTGGCGAGCCGAGGTGAGCGCATCGAACGTCAGATTGCTGCCTTCGAGCGTCAGCCTGCCGTATTCAAAACGGTCGACCTCTACCGTCGCCGAATCATTTCGCCTGTAGGCCTTCCCCTTGCTTCGATAGGGCTTGTCCTGCCCCTCGTAAACCGTAAGCGTTACAGTTCCGCGGTTCTCGTCGAGCTCGAGCGTGTAACGAGGCGCAGGATCCAGACTGTCATTAATCATGTTCTCGATGCGCAGACACTCCGCAACCGGGTCAGAAAGACCGACTGCAACACCACCGTCGTCAACGCCAAACTCTATCTTGCCCGTCCCGTAGTTTGCATAGGCGCTCACCGTTTTAAGAAACGTCGGCGTTACGCTTTCCTTGTATTCGACGGTAGGACTCTCTCTGACAACCATACGTACGGTCCTTCTCCTTTTCATGCTCATCTGAACCGTATTATAAGACGAAAAACATTTGCGTACGGCTTAGGATCAGACGCAAACTGTTTTCGTCTTATTTGCGTACGGAAACTAGATACAAATTTCACGTTCATACGACTATTTACCAAACGCATAGTGTTTTCGTCCGGCAATGCGTCCGTAATCCAAACAAAAAGGCCCCGAGCTCGTGTTGAACTCGGGACCTCTTGCGCCGCGCATCTATGAGAGGAGAAATGCGATGCGCACGGGCGCTACTCCATGTAGCAGATATCGCGACGAGCGGCTGCAACCGTTCACCTTTTAAAAGTGAACGTTCACCTGATTCTAGGAAAACCTGACTTTTAATTCCTCCGCTTCTCCTATACTGAACTTGTAATAGAAGCAAGACTTATATAGATGAACGTTTCTTTTGGAAGGATTGTAATGTCTAACCTTATGGACAGCTTCCGCCTGGACGGCAAGGTCGCGCTCGTGACCGGCGCCACCTATGGCATCGGCATGGCCATGGCCGAGGCACTCGGCGAAGCCGGCGCCAGGATCGCCTTTAACGCCCGTCACGCCGACAAGGTCGCCGAGGCCGAGAAGCACTACCGCGAGCTGGGCTTTGATGCTCACGGCTATGTTGCCGACGTCACCGACGAGGCCGTCGTCGCCGAGCTCATCGCCAAGATCGAGGCCGATTTTGGCACCACGCCCGACATTCTGGTCAACAACGCAGGCGTCATCCAGCGCACCCCGATGCTCGACATGAGCGCCGAGGACTTCCGTCGCGTCGTCGACATCGACCTCAATGCCCCGTTTATCGTGTCCAAGGCCTGCCTGCCGGGCATGATCGCCAAGGGTCACGGCAAGATCATCAACATCTGCTCCATGATGAGCGAGCTCGGCCGCGAGACCATCGCGGGCTATGCCGCCGCCAAGGGCGGACTCAAGATGCTCACCAAGAACATCTGCTCCGAGTTTGGCGAGGCCAATATCCAGTGCAACGGCATTGGGCCCGGCTACATCGCCACGCCGCAGACCGCACCGCTGCGCGAGACGCAGCCCGACGGCAGACGCCACCCGTTTGACCAGTTCATCATTGCCAAGACGCCGGCCGCCCGTTGGGGCACGCCCGAGGACCTGAAGGGCCCCGCCGTGTTCCTGGCTTCCGACGCATCGAACTTCGTCAACGGGCACATTCTGTACGTGGACGGCGGCATCCTCGCATACATCGGCAAACAGCCGCAATAAGGAAACCGGGCGAGGCGGTCGGCAGTTAAGTCTGCTGCTCGGACAGTCCTGCGCAAGACGGAAAGCACATTAAGTGCTTTCCTTTGCGTGCGGAACTCGCGACAGACTTAACTGCCGACCGCCCGCATAGCTCATCGCGGGTTGGCTTTGCCGCCGCCCGCGCACAGAAACAAAAAACTGGAAGATTTAGTTGAAAGGTTAACTCAAATGAAGATCGCTCTAATCAACGAGAATTCTCAGAACTCCAAGAACCCTATGATCGAGGCTGCCCTTAAGAAGGTTGTCGAGCCCATGGGGCACACCGTCTTTAACTATGGCATGTATGCCGACGCCGACTCCAAGCCCCTCACCTACGTGCAGAACGGCATTCTTGCTGCCGTGCTGCTCAACTCCGGCGCTGCCGACTACGTCGTGACCGGTTGCGGCACCGGCGAGGGCGCCATGCTCGCCTGCAACTCCTTCCCCGGCGTGCTGTGCGGCCATGTTGCCGACCCGCTGGATGCCTACACCTTTGCCCAGGTCAACGATGGCAATGCCGTCGCCATGCCCTTCGCCCTCAAGAACGGCTGGGGCCAGGAGCTCAACCTCGAGTACACCTTCGAGAAGCTCTTTGGCTTTGGTTCGGGCAACGGCTACCCCGCCGAGCGCGTTGAGCCCGAGCAGCGCAACAAGAAGATTCTCGACGGCGTGCGCGCTGTGACCATGCGTCCGCTCGTCGACGTCCTGGGCGAAATCGATCAGGATCTGGTGAAGGGCGCCCTCGCTGGCGAGCACTTCCAGGAGTACTTCTTTGCCAACGCCACCGACGAGGCCATCATCGCCAAGGTCAAGGAGCTCTTGGGGCTGTAATAAGGTCCACGGGGCGCACCGCCCCCCCCAACAAGCCGCCAGACAAAAGGCGCCGCGACAATCCATGTGTCGCGGCGCCTTTTTTGATTGGCTATCGCTTGAGCCACCGCAAGGCGGCCGCTCCCCTATTTGCCGAGAGCCTACAGCTCGCAGGCAACCTTGTAGCCATCGCCGATGGCATCGCGGATGTTGCCGCACTTGTTGGCATCGCCCAGCACGTGGGTGGCAACACCGGCAGCGGCAAGGTCGTCGGCCAACTTGGTATTGGGACGATAGCCCATGGCGAGCACCAGCGTATCGGCATCGGCGATGGTGTGGGCCTCGCCATCCTTCTCGTAGCTGATGGCATCCTCGGTGATCTCGGTCACCTTGGCCTCGGTTAGCACATGGACGCCCTTGGAGAGCATGCGCGTGATGAGCACCGCGCGACCGGCACCACCCTCGTTGGCGGCGAGCGTCTTGGTCATCTCGATAACGGTGATGTCGCGGTTTGCCGGCGACAGATCGTTGACCAACGGGGCCAGGTAATCGGCCGTCTCGCAACCGACGGTGCCGCCGCCCACGATGACAATCTTCTTGCCCGGGAAGGCCTTGCCACCCAGCAGGTCGTCGGCCGTCATGACCTGCTTAAATCCCTGCATGAAGGCCGGGGCGATGGGCTCGGCGCCATAAGCTAGGACAACCTCGTAGCCCGCGTAGTCACGCTGAATGTCCTCGGCCGAAAGCTCGGTACCAAAGACGCACGCGACGCCGGCCTCGGACAGGCGACGATACTGATACTTGATCACGCGGGTGAGCTCCTGCTTTGCCGGCGGAACGGCCGCGATGCGCATCTCGCCGCCCGGTTCGTCCTGCTTGTCCACGAGCACCACGTTATGGCCGCGCTTGGCGGCAATGTAGGCTGCCTCCATGCCCGCAGGACCAGCGCCCACAACCAGTACGTTCTTGGCCTCGGCGGCAGGCTCGTAGCCGGCCTCATCGCGCTCCACGTCCGGGTTGACGGTGCAGGAGATGCGCTTGCCAAACATAATGCCGTTCAGGCAGCGCAGGCAACCGATGCAGGGGCGGATGTCGTCGGCGTTGCCGGCAGCGGCTTTGTTGCAGAACTCGGCATCACACAGATTGGCGCGACCCATCATGCAGATATCGGCAGCACCGTCCTCGATCAGCTCCTCGGCGATCCAAGCCTCGTTGATGCGGCCGACGGTGGCAACGGGAATGTTGACATGCTTTTTGATCTCGCGCGAGCAGGCGGCGTGCGAGGCCTGCTGGGTACCGGCAGCAGGAATCGCGGAGCCGCGCTTGATAGTAGTGCCGCCCGACACATGAATCATGTCGACACCGGCCTTCTCCAGGCGACGCGAGACGTAGATCATGTCGTTGAGGGTCAGGCCGCCATCGGTGTACTCATCGCCCGAAATGCGGACGTCGATGATAAAGTCCTTGCCGCAGCGCTCGCGAATCTCGGCGATAACTTCGAGCAGGAAGCGCATGCGGGCGTCGAGCGAGCCGCCGTACTCGTCGGTGCGCTTGTTGTAGAGCGGGGTCAAAAAGCCGCCGAGCATGCCGTGGGCGTGTGCCGCATGAACCTCGACGCCATCGACACCGGCCTTCTGCATGCGCACGGCAGCGTCGCCAAACTGATGCGTGAGCTCGTGGATCTCATCGACCGTGATGGGGCGCGGCGCCTCGCGGGCATAGGACGGGCCCACAAAGGACGGAGCGATCAGGCGCGGCGTGCCCGGAATGTTAAAGGCCATGTAGGCGGGATGGAAGAGCTGCGGCATGATCTTGCAGCCATACTCGTGGACGGCCGCGGCGAGCTTTTCCCAGCCAGGGATAAACGTGTCGTCGTAGCAGCACATGTCACCCGGTAGATAGGTATAGGTGGGCTCGACCGTCACGACCTCGGTGATGATCAGGCCAACGCCGCCCTTGGCACGGGCACGGTAATGATCGACCAAGTCGTCGGTCACATAGCCATGATCGGCCAGGTTCGTGGACACCGGCGGCATAAAGACGCGGTTCTTGACCTCGGTCGTACCGACCTTGATCGGGCTAAAGAGCATCGGGTAGGCGGAAGACTCCATACAGGGTTCCTTTCGTTTGAGCCGCTCGGCGGCAGTTGCTAACGTACTTATCGTATCAGCAACTGCGCTGTACCCGACCGTACACGCTCCCCCGGCTTTTACTCAGCCCACAAAAAGTTGCGGTGGAATACGGAGTAGATAAGGCCTTTGACAGCCAAAACAGTCCGTATTCCACCGCAACTGATGGGCGGGGTGGGTTAGAGGCCCAGATAGCTGGTCATGCCTTCGACGGCGAGCTTGGCGCCGGCTACGGCATGGACCACGGTGAGCGGGCCGTTGACCACGTCGCCGGCGGCAAAGACGCCAGGCACGGTGGTCATGCCGCACTCATCGACCGAAAGAAGACCGCGATGGTCGGTCTCCAGACCGCCCGTCGTAAGTACCAGCTTGTCCTTAGGCACTTGCGAGGCCGCAATCACAACCGTGTCGGCGGGCACATGGTCAAGTTCTTCCTCGTAGCCCACCACGTTGTCGTCCTCGTCAAAGATAGCCGTCTCGAACACCGGACCGTTATCGTCGATGGCGCAGATCGCCTTGCCGCGCACGATCTCGGCACCGTCAAGCTCGGTCAGCTCCACCTCGTCATCGATGGCCGAGATATGGCGCGATCGGGCATACACGGTAACCTTGCGAGCGCCCGAGCGCAGAGCCGTGCGGGCAACATCCATGGCCACGTTGCCGGCGCCGATAACCGCCACGTTCTGACCGATCGCCACGCTCGTGGGATCGACCAGGTAATCGATACCAAACAGTACGTTGCCACGCGACTCGCCGGGAATACCCAGCTTGCGGGCGCGCCAGGTACCGGTACCGACAAAGACCGCATCGTAGCCGTCGCGCAGCAGGTCGTCGATATGCAGCGCACCACCGATGGTGGTCGAGGGACGGACGCGCACGCCAAGCGAGCACATCACGTGACGGTACTTTTGCACGAGAGCACGGAGCAGGCGAAACTCGGGGATGCCGTACTCCAGCACGCCGCCGATCTCGGGGCGCTGTTCAAACACCGTGACGGCACAGCCCAGCTGGGCCATCTTAATGGCCACGGTAATGCCGGCAGGACCGGAACCGACCACGGCAACCTGCTTGCCGCACGACGGCGCGGGCTTCCACTCCTTACGGTCCAAATATGCCGTCGAGATATAGTTCTCGATACTCGAAAAATGCACCGGTGCGCCCTTGCGGCCCTGAATGCACGCGCCCTCGCACTGGCCCGAATGGTTGCAGATCATGGAGCAGACCGCGCTCATGGGGTTGTTCTGGAACAGCAGCTCACCTGCCTCTTCCAGACGACGCTGCTTGAACAAGTCAATGACCTGCGGAATAGGCGTCTGCACCGGGCAGCCTTTAAGCTGGCAGAACGCCCTTTTGCAACCTAGGCAACGATTCGCCTCTTCGACAATGTGGATAGCCACGCAACTCCCCTTTTTGATGTAATCCAATGAGGCGACGATAAAAACCCTTCACCGCCGCCCCCAGTCAAGCAAACTCAATATGCCGCCACGGCAAAAGCCAATGCTATATCTCGCGATGCGGAGCCCCGCAGCGAGCGGACATGCGCTCGAGTGTCGCCAGGCAGCTAGCCGCCGTCGCCGGCACGCTGTTCTCGACCACACAAGGAATCCCCGAACAGGCGGCAGCCGCCCAGGCCACCACGGGCTCAAAGTCATAGCGGCCCGTCTCGCCCACGCCGTGGCACACCAGGCGAGAACCCGTACCATCGCACCAGCCGGCTTCGTCCTCGTTGTCGACGACCTCAAAATCCTTGGCGTGCAGCACGCGAATCTTACTGCCGCATAAGTAGAGCATACGCGCGGTGATTTCCTGCGCCTCGCCAACGACGCTGGGATGCAGCAGCGACACCGGGTCGTAGATCACGCCGAGCGCCGGGCTCGGGACGCGCTCCAGCACCTCACGGCAGCGATCTGGCGTGTTGACCGTCTCGTTCCAGCCGGGCTCGATCAGTATTTGCCCACCCACGGCCTCGGCGCACTCGCAGACGCGCGCGAGTCCATCCATAAACGCATCGAGTGCCTCGTCGGTCATACGGTCGTCAGCAACGCAGTTCTGCGCATTGGGACGACCGGTCTCGGTGCCAACCGGACAGCCGCCGAGCATCTGAGCAAAGTTCAAGCACGCCTCGTACTCGGCAAAGTTATCCGTGAGCTGTTGTCGATCGGGCGTCGCCAGATTCTTATAACAGCCGAGCACGGCGACCGAAACGCCCGCCTCATCGAGCACCGCACGCAAATGCTCGGCGAGCTCGCGGGTCAGACCGCATCGATCGATTCCCATTGATGCGTAGAGCACCTTGCTCGGCAGCTGAATGCACGAAAAGCCCAGCTCTCCTGCCATGCGAATGCGTTCCTCGACGGTCCCCTGCGGAAGGTCGTGTAAACGCACGCCCGGAGTAATGGCCCCCACGCTATTCACGCCCCTTATGAGCATTGATGCCCGGCGTGTAGCCGCCAAACGGGTCATCGATGGAGCACACGCCCGAAGGGGCGAGCGGATCGCGCTTACCGGCCAACTTGTCATGATGCATAGTCTCGATATAGGCGAGCACCAGCGGCGCCACGCCCTTCGCGTCGTTTTTGACGACGGGCTCGCTCATGTAGTAGCCAAACGTGCCCTCGCGGTGCGCGGTGTTGCCAAGACCCGCCACCAGGCAGATGTTGTCGAGCGCCAGCTGTCCGTCGCGCTCGGACAGGCACGTGTCGCAGATGCCGTCAAACGCACGGCGGCCGTACTGGTAGTAGCGCTCGCCCAGCACGCCCAGGCGCACGCCCTTCATGATGGCGTTGGCAAAGATGGCGCTGCCCGACTCCTCCAGATAGTTGGGGGCGATATTGGGCAGGTTGATGACCTGGTGCCACATGCCGGTCTTCTCGTCCTGATACGGCAGCATGGCGTCGATCAGGTCGTGGAACATCTTGCGGATCTCGTCCTTCTCGGCCGACATCGAGGGCGGCATGAGCTCCCAGGTATCGATGAGCGCCATGGCGAACCAGCCCTCGGCGCGCAGCCAGAAGTTGGCCGAAAGGCCGGTGACGGGATCGCACCAGAACTGCTTGCGGCTCGCGTCGTAGGCGTGATAGTACAGGCCGTTGAGGGGGTTGCGCATCAGGTCGTGCACCACCTGGAACATATGGAAGCTATCCGAGCAGGCACGGCGGTTGTGGAAGCTCAGCTCGTACTGCATGTAGAACGGCTGCGCCATGTACATGCCGTCGAGCCAGATCTGGTTGGGGTAGACGGCTTTGCGCCAAAACACACCCTCTTTGGTACGCGGCTGGGTCTCGAGCTGACGGTAGATGGTATCCATGGCGGCACGGTACTTGGGCTTGCCCACAAGGTCATAGAGTTTGTAGAGGGTTTTGCCCGCGTTGACGTTGTCGAGGTTGTACTCCTGGGGATCGTAATGCTTGATGGTGCCGTCATCCTGGACAAAGAAGTCGATATAGTCGTCGGCGAAGGTCAGGTAACGCTGCTCGCCGGTGATCTCGTACAGCTCGATGAGCGCCTTGATCATGCAGCCGTCAATGTAATTCCAGGTGTTCTCCTTGCCGGCGCGAAGCTTTTCGGTATTCCAGGCCGGCGCCTGAGGCGTAGAGGTCTCGATCAACTGCTCGATATAACGGTCCAGAATCTGATTGCAACCCATTGCTGTCCCCTCTGACGTTATTGATGGGTGAACGTTTCCCCTAGTGTAACGCGAACGGGGATTATAGGGTGAACGTTAACCCTATAATCCCCGTGAACGGCAAACTTTTAACGGCAAACGGCGGTGAGGCCCGCAGCGATGCGATGCGCCAGGCGCTCATAGCCGGCAGGGCTGTAATGCAGACCGTCCGGCATGTAGAGCTCGCGGTGCTCCGGCAAAAACGGGCTGATGCCGCTTTGCGCATACAGGTCGATCACCGGCACCGAGTAGCGATCGCAGACCTCCAGCATCGCGCGCACATAGGCGTCTTGCGTCAGGCCCAGATGGTTGGCCTCGTTGCTTGCCGGAATATCCTTCTCGTGTTTGCCGCTCGTCTTGCACGGCGTCATAAACATCAGCTTTGCCTGAGGCGAGCGCGCCGTGATGGTGCGGATCAGGTAGTCGAGCGCACCGTAGAACTCGTGCACGTCCGTGCTGCCCAGCTCTCCCAGCGGCACGTTACGGCTAAAGTCGTTAACGCCGCCAAAGACGATGCAGATATCTGCCGTGTGATCGATGCCGTCCAAGCGCTCAACAAACGAATCGCTACGGTCGGCCTTGACGGCAATACGCGAACCCTTAATACCAAAGTTCTCGATCGTAGCGCCGCCCAGCAGCGCACCCAGGTGCGAGGTCCAAGAGATGTCGTTGCCTCCCCCGCCGCATCCGTTATCGCCCCAGGTGGTCGAATCGCCAAAGCAGCAGACGGTCGATTCGCTCAAGTTTTTCGTTTCCATATTCTTCTCCTCACCCGCACACCGGCGGTCATACAGGTACATACCGTTCATTCACAACATCCGAGGGGCTATGCGTGGGCGTATTCCGCAACTTGCGAATCGAGCCATTCGATATCCTCGGCAAGATGCGCCACGCCCAGGTGGTGTCCACCCGGGCAGACCTCGTGCAGAAGGTTTTCGTCCTTGCCCAGCAGCGCGTAGGCGTCGCGAACGATATCGAGCTGCTCGTCTACGTTCGCAAGCCCGCGGGCGCCGTTGAGATGGTCTTTCTCGCAGCTCTGAACCAAGAGCGGCCGTGGCGCGACAAGCGATGCAATGTCGCCCATGTCGAGCAGACGCCAGAGTCCAGGCGTGTAATTGCAGCTGCAATTGCCGTTGAGGTGCAGTAGCGAATCATCAACGCCGTACAGATAGCCCGAGACAAACGCCTTGCACACGCGCGGGTCGAGCGCGGACAGGTACAACGTCATGTAACCGCCGCCCGAAAAACCAAAGCAGCCCAGGTCGTCCATGGCAATGTCGCCGCGTGTCTCCAAGTAATCAATCAAGCGCATGTTGTCCCAGGCGTTGAGGCCCGCGACCGTAAGACCCAGCGGCTCGGCCATACGTGCTTGATTCAGACACGTACCGCGCAGGTAGCTGTTCTCGTCGTCGCCCTGACCCTTCCAGTCACGACGGTATCCCCAACCACGCGCATCGGGGCAGACGGTCACGTAACCCATGCGCGCCAAACGCAGACCGTAGTCGTAATTGAACTTACGCACGGCATCGTCGACCGCCGGCACGCCCGCAACGCCGGCTATGCTTGCAGCACCCGCCCCCTGGTGACCATGCGGGCAGATATAGCAGCGCTTGAGTCCCCGCTCGTCAAGCTTGGGGCGGGACGGCTCCAACAGGTAAAACGGCATCCACACATCGTGCTCAACCTGCAGCACCGCATGAGTACGCACGATGCTGCCGGCAACCCGCACGCGATTGAGCTCACGAATCTCAATCGGGGCGCGGTCCATAAGCGAAAGACCCAAAATATCGTACAGACGAGTCCTGGTCGCAGCCTTCCATGCCTCAAAGTCTGTGGGAGTCTTGCCCGTAAATGCGGCCGAGCGCCCCTCGCGCTTCAGTCGGGCGCGCAGCGCAGGTTCGTCCTCGTAGTACGTCTCGATGTGCACGGTGCGGCCATTGGCAGATAGCCCGGCCGTCTCTACCGCATCACCGTCGCCGCCCTCGGGATCCCAACCATCCGTGCCGGCAAGCACTCGGTCACGCGCATAGCGTTCGGAATCCTGACCGGTCAGGCAATGCGCCCACGGCACCCAAGCGGCAGTATCACCCGCCGGGCCAAACAGGGCACCGCCGGCATACAGGGTGCCGTCATGTGCCGCTGGCTTATTCCAATCCCACCAACCCTCGAGTGAAATATGGGGGCCCAGCCAGCATTCGAGCAAAACGGTCTGGGCCCACTCGCGCCATGGACGACCCAGATAGACCGATCCGGGGGCAATGCCCTCATCGGCTGTAAACGAACAGCCATGAAACACAAATCCGTACGGCTCGCCCTGGGGCGTGGAGGCTGCCGTTACATACCCGTTGACATCCATATCGCGGTTGAGCGAGCGAATCTCACACCCCTCAAAGTAGGCACGCGCGCCGCCAAAGATAAAGTCGACATCGCCCTCGATCCGGCAACGTCGAAAATACTGCCGCCCCACGCGGCGCGGGGCGAACTGCTTGGGGCCTATAAAGCCGCCCGGCTTGGCCTCGCGCGGCGGCAGCGGCCCCAAAAAGAGCGTGTCCTGGTGTCCCTTAATGCAGCAGGCATCGACAACCAGGCGGTCACCATCGGCATACAGGGCAATCGCCTGGCCGACCTCGCGCCCATCACCGGCGTTGTTTTCGATTGTTAGACCCGCAAGCGTCACGTCGTCGGCATCGACCAGCACCGTGTACGTACGGAAGGTGCCGAGTCTTCCATCCTGGCCGCTACCATCTTCCGAAGGCATCTTGGCACCCAGGCCTCCCACGATACGCACGCTGTCGGCCGTCTCGCCCTCGAGCGTCACATGCGGACGACGAATTTCGACCTGCTCGCGATACTCGCCCGGCGCCACCAGCACGCGCACCGGCACGGTCGCATCGGGCACACACCGCTCCGCCGCCTCGAGCGCCGCCGAAATGCTGCGATACGCGCCTTCGCGTTCGAGCGATACCTCAAAGAGCTGTTCTTTACCACTCATCTGTCATTACGCTTTCTGTCACAGAACACCCACCATGCAATACCGGCACCTATAGATTGCGTGCGACAGCCGGGCAGACCCAACCGTCGCACGCCTCAACATGCCGTATTCACTTGTGCAGGAGCACTACCCTACGCGCGGATAACCTTGTCGACGTTTTGCAGCTGCAGCTCGTCGCCATCCTGACCCTCGATGCGCGCGTTCTGCAGGTCGAGGACTTTCACGTTCTGCGCGATGATGCCCTGGCGCACCATGGGCTCCACGCCGCAGGCCATGGCCGGCACAAAGGGCTCGGCATCGGCGGCAAAGGTCACATGGACATCTTGGAACGTCAGGCGCGTCACCTTGCTCTCGGGAAGGCCCGTGATATAGGCCGCGGCCGCATGGCAGTTGGTGGCCTCGATATCGCAAAACGTCGTGGCGCCAAAGCCGGGCGTACGGTCGTCGACGGGCAGCGCCTCGCGAGACTGCACGTAGTCGGTCTTGCCGTCCTTGTCGCAGAAGTAGAACGAGTTGACCACGAAGGGCGTGAGCACCTTATCCATGCGAATGTGCTCGAAGGTGATGCCCTCGTTGACGGCGTCCTTGCCGCGTCCGCGGCGTGTCTTGACGCGCAGGCCGCGGTCGGTGCGCTCAAAGAGGCACTTGCTCACGGTGAGGTCCTTGATGCCGCCGGCGGCCTCGGATCCCAGCACCACGGCGCCGTGGCCGTCGTGCATGTAGCAGTGCGAGATCAGCACGTCGTGCGTGGCGGGACGGAGCTCGGGTTCAATGCCCAGTTTGCCGCTCTTGATGGCGATGCAGTCGTCGCCCACCGAGAACTGACAGCCAAGGATGCGGACAAAACCGCAGCTCTCGGGATCGAAACCGTCGGTGTTGTGGGAGTTCTTGGGACCCTCGATGGACAGGCACAGGGCATCGACGTGCTCGCACAGAATGGGATGGATATTCCACGCCGGGCTGTTGCGCACGGTAAAGCCGGCAAGACTCACGTTTTCGCACTCGGACAGGAAGATCATGCGCGGGCGGGCGATCTCGCGGCCCTCCTCGGGACGGAAGATGTTCTTAAAGTCCTTGTTCCACCAGTTGTCCTCGGCAAAATCGGTCTGGCCGTCGATGGCGCCGCGGCCATAGATGCACACGTCGTGCACGCTCAGGCCCGTAAAGGTCGAACAGTAGGTCGAGAAGCTCTCGCCCTCCCAACGGCCCAGGGGCAGCATATCGGTGCCGGCGTACCCAGCCCCCTCGTCACCCGTGACCGTGCCCGGAATGTAGGCAAGCGCGGCGCGGTCGTGGCGGGCCAGCAGCACCGCGCCCTCGGCAAGCTCGATGTTGATATTGCTCTTAAGGAAGAGGGACTTGATGCGGTAGTTGCCGGCGGGGATCAGCACGCGCCCGCCCTTGGGGCAGGCCATGATGGCAGCCTGAATGTTGGTGGTGTCATCGTGCTCGGCATCGCCCTTGGCTCCGCAGTCGCGAACGTTGATGGTAAAGGGCTCCGCCGGCGTGGTGACGCCTACGCTCAACTCGCGCTCGCCGCAGACAAAGCGGATCAGGTTGCGCTTGCCGGGAGTCAGGCCATCGACATAGGTCTCGACCGTATTCGTGGTACCGGCGGGCTCATCGTTGACAAAGATCTCCCACGTATCGGCACAGGTAAAGTAGCCGCCATCGTCGAGCTCGATAACGGCCGCGCGGGCATTGCGCCAGATAACGTTCGTCTCCATGGGTCTCTCCCTCAAATGTAATCAGAAGCTCATACTAGTCGTTTTTAAAAAAGGGCCGTACCCGCCGGTGGATCTCCGGTGGCACGGCCCTGTGGTTTGGACGATGCGCCTGCCCTACTCGGCGGGAATTACGCTGCCGTCCTGGAAGCCAACATTGTTGTGGGCGAAGCAGTCCTCGTACTTAAAGCCGGAGAGCTCCTCGCAAAGCGCCTTGACCTCGGGCTTGACGTCGGCCATCTTGCCACCCTCCTTGACACGGTGGATCTCGTCGCAAAGGATGTCGCACTGCTCCTTGTCGATCTTGATGCCGCGGGCAAGGACGGCCGCGAGCAGGAAGAAGCCGGCGCAGCCGATGAGCATGTAGCCGCAAATGTACAGAGGCACGGTGGCGGGCTGGGTCACGGCGTCGCTGTTGCCGGCGGTCTGAATGAAGCCGGAGGCAGCAAGGACGATAGCCCATACGTTGACGGCAACAGCCTGGGCGATCTGCTGGCAGAGCTGCTGTGCGGAGCTGTAGATGCCCTCGCGACGACGCAGGGTGATGAGCTCATCGACATCGGGGATGTAGTTGAGCAGAACATCGGGCAGATACTGGAAGCCAACGTAGAAGAACTTCCAGATGGCGAAGATGATGGGGTAGGCGATCATGGCGATGGCGACCGTGGAGGTGCCGTTGATCTGACCAAAGGCGAAGTAGTTGTAGGCGATGATGCACGCGGCGCAACCGACGTTTGCCAGGTACCAAGACTTGTGGAAGCCCTTCTTGGCCATGAGGGCGACCCAGATGGCGGTGCAGACGATAGCGACGACCTTGCCGGGCATCTCCATCACGGACTCGTAGGACTTAGGAATCTGCAGACAGTAGACGATGAAGAAGGACAGGCACGCAGACCAGCAGGCAGCGGCGAGCTTCGTGGAGACCTGCGCATACAGGACCTTGCGGAAGGACTTGTTGCGGAAGGTAGAGATAACGTCGATGAAAAACTTCTTGATACCCTCGCCGACGCTCTCGATCTTCTCCTGAGCGACCTCCTCGGGGGTGTGCTCCCACGTGGACAGGTACACGCAGAGCAGCGAGATCGCCATGACCGAAGCGTTAATCGTAGCAATAATGAAGTAGCTGAACGGGTTGGTCTCGCCGAAGGTGCCAAAGCCAAAGCCGACGAGTGCTGCCATCAGGAAGCCGGCGGCGTTACCAAAGAGGTGCTTGTAGCCGGTGAGGTACGTACGCTCCTTGAAGTCATCGGTCATCTCGATGGTAAGCGGCGACAGGTTGGCGGTGCAGAACGTGTACGCGACGTTGTAGATCAGGTACAACACAAAGTAGTACGGGAAACCAAACGGCGTAGCCACAAAGATGAGCGGCTCGGCGACCATCATCGGGATAGCCAGCAAGATCCAGAAACGGCGGCGGCCAAAGATGCGGCCGATCTTGGTAGCGTAGAAGTTATCGGCCACAAAGCCCATGAGCGGGCACAGAATGGCGTTGAGATAGATGGCGAACGAGCTGATCAGCGCAGCCTCGCCTGCGGACAGACCGCACTCCGTGGACAGGAACAGCACCATGTAGCTGTGCGTAAAGCTCAGGGCACCGGAGTTGAGCATGCCGCCCATACCAAAGCCCAAGCGCGTCCAAAATGTGATCTTGCGCTTTTTACCGATCTTGTTAGTCATCGAGCTCCCTCTCTTTTCTCGATTGTCTTGTAACAAGACATTGGAGTCCATACCGATGTCTGTCTGCATATCGCCCACTCGTAGGGTGAACGTTTAGCTAGATTATGCGCGATTGCATATGATAGGTGAACGTTCACTTGTATATTATCCTTGAACGGTCGTTTTTTGCCGTTAAACGGATATCTGACTTGAAAAAAATCACGATTACATGGGTATTGAGTGGGTTTAAATTTGAGGTCGATTAGGTGAACGTTTATTGTTTTCGCCGCTCCCGTACCCTCAGGAAGACACGCCCGAACAGACAGAACAAACATGGCCCCGCCGGGAACACTCCCGACGGGGCCATGGTCAATAGCGCCCTATGCGAACCCATTTACCGCTACAGGCAGACGCCATCCTTCCAAATGCTGATCTCGTGGCAGCCGCGACGCTCGGCACTCGTAAGCTTGCCGCTCGCCGTCTCTAGCACCAGCTGGTACAGGTCGTGGGCAGCCTCGTCGAGCGTACGCTCGCCTGTGGCGACCACGCCGGCGTTAAAGTCCATCCAGTTGGCCTTGTGGTCGCACAGACGCTGGTTGGTGAACACCTTGAGTGTAGGCGCCGGTGCGCCAAACGGCGTGCCGCGGCCGGTCGAGAACAGGATTACGTGGCAGCCGGCAGCCGTCAGGGCCGTGGTGGATACCATGTCGTTACCCGGGCCGCACAGCATGTTCAGGCCATGCTTGGTAGCCTGACCGGCATACGGCAGCACGTCGACGATGGGGGCAGATCCGCCCTTTTGCACGCAGCCGCAGCTCTTGTCCTCGAGCGTGGTAATGCCGCCGTCCTTGTTGCCGGGGCTCGGGTTCTCATAGACGACCTCGCCGTGGCTGATAAAGTAGTCCTTAAAGCCGTTGAGCATGTCGGAGGCGGCATTGAAGACGTCCTGGCTCTCACAGCGATCGAGCAGAATGCTCTCCGCGCCAAACATCTCGGGAACCTCGGTGAGCACCGACGTGCCGCCGCGGGCGACAACCATATCGCTCACGCGACCGATCGTGGGGTTGGCGGTAATGCCCGAAAGACCGTCAGAGCCGCCGCACTTAAGGCCAATGACCAGCTCGGAGGCAGGAATGGGCTCACGCTTGGCCTGCTTGGCCAGGTCGGCAAGCTCGGACAGGATCTTGTGACCCTCGACCTGCTCGTCGGCTACATCCTGGCAGGCGAGGAATCGAACGCGCTCGCGATCAAAGTCACCGAGCTCGTCGAGTACCTGCTGGTGCGTGCAGTTTTCGCAACCGAGGGACAGGAACAGCACACCCGCAGCGTTTGCGTGACGCGAGAGCGCCACCAGCAGACGGCGCGTCTGGGCATGGTCGGCACCGGTCTGCGAGCAGCCAAAGGGATGCGGGAAGTAGTAAACGCCCTCCAGCGAGCCCTCGACCAGATCCTGAGCCTGCTCGCACATGGCACGTGCGACCTCGTTGACGCAGCCGACCGTGGGGATGATCCACAGCTCGTTGCGCGTGGCGGCGCGGCCATCGGCGCGACGGAAGCCCATAAAGGTCTCGGGCTCAACCGGCTCAACGACCGGATGCGTCGGGTTGTAAGCGTACTCGACCTCGCCCGAAAGGTTGGTCTTGACGTTATGCGTATGAAGCCACTGACCGGGCTGGATGTCGCCCGTCACGTGACCGATAGGAAGACCGTACTTGACGACGTCCTCCCCCGCCGCAATGGCACGCACGGCCATCTTGTGGCCCTGCGGAATATCCTCCGCGGCAACGACCTCGCCCACCCCGGGAACCGCGACGGCGGTGCCCTTGGCAAGCGGCGACAGCGCGACGATCACGTTGTCGGCCGGATTGATCTGGATAGTATTCATTACAAAGAGTCCTAACCCTACAGGTTGAGCAGAAGTCAGCGGGCGCCCGTCAGTTGCCCGGCGGGCGCACAGAAGGATTTAGGCCTGGGCGTTGGCAAATGCCTGCTTGGCGCCCTCGGCGCGCACAACGGCAAGCGCGTTGACGACAAACTCCTCAAGGCCGGCGATCTGCGTAAGGTCCTCGCCCCACATCTGCTCGTTGCTGAGCACGTCGTGCACCAGCTCGGCATCGTCTGCACCGGCGTGGGCGGCGTAGAAATCGAGCACGAAGGCATCGTCCTGAGCGGTGTACTCGGTGCCGTCGGCGCGGCGCAGGTGCAGGCCGTCACCCTCGCGAGCAACGAGCTCCTGCGTATAGAAGGCAATGAGCGTAGCGAGGCTCGTCGCCAGGCACTTGGGCAGGTTGCCGGTCTCGGCAACATAGTCCTTGAGCGTGGGCAGGTCGCGAGCACGCCATTTGGCGGTTGAGTTGAGGCAAATGGAGAGCAGCGCGTGGTCGATAAACGGGTTGTCGAAGCGGTTCTCGACGGCGGCGGCAAAGGCCTTGCAGTCCTCGACATCCAGATCGGCGGCAAGCGTCGGGATGACCTCGTCGTAGAGCATGGTGTTCATGAAGCCGCGAACGGTCTCGTCATGCATGCAATCGCGCACGATGTCAAAGCCGGCAACCCAGGAGCCCGGAACAAAGGCAGTGTGGGCGCCGTTGAGGATGCGGACCTTGCGCTTCTTGTACGGGGTGACATCGGGGGTCACAAAGACGCCCGGCAGGCCGGCCTTCACGAAGGGCAGCTTCTCGGCAAGCGACTCGTCGCCCTGGATACCCCACATCTGGAAGGGCTCGCGCACGGCCAGGAAGGGATCCTCGTAGCCCAGGCGCTCGGCCACGGCAGCGGCCTCCTTGGGGTCGCGGATGCGGCCGGGGACGATAGTGTCGACGAGCGTGGTGCAGACGGTGCAGTCGTTGGCCATCCACTGCGCAAACTCGTCCTCCCAGCCCCAGTCGCTCACGTACTGGTTCATGATGCGCAGCAGCTCCTCGCCGTTGTGATCGATGAGTTCGCAGGCGAGCACAATGACGCCCGGCTTGCCGGCGGCCCAGCGAGCGTGAAGGACCTGGACAAGCTTGGCGGGGAAGCTCGCGGGCGGCATGTCGTCGGCCTTGCAGGACGGATCGTAGGCAATACCGGCCTCGGTGGTGTTGGAGACGATAATCTCCAAATCGTCGGAGACGGCGACCTCCATCATGGCGTGGTAGTCGTCCTCGCGATACGGATTGAGACAGCGGCTGCAGGCGCTGATCACGCGGGACTCGTCAACCGTGTTGCCGTTCTCCTTGCCGCGCACCAGCACGGTGTACAGGTCGTCCTGGGCATTGATGCCGTCGGCAAAGCCAAAGGCGCCGCTGATGGGCTGCACCATGACAACCTTGCCGTTCCAGCCGGTTGCCTCGTTGCCCATGTCAAAGAAGCGGTCGACAAAGGCGCGCAGGAAATTGCCCTCGCCAAACTGCAGAACCTTCTCGGGCGCGTCCTTGGGCAGCAGGTAGCCCTTGTAGCCGATCTTCTCGAGCGTCTCGTAGCTGATGTTCTCCATCGATGTCTCTCCTTAGATTGCTGTTAGCGTGCAGGCAAAACGGGGGCGCCGCGTGTGGCAACGGCGCTCCCGAGTTCGGTGTGATTCGATGCGGGTTTAGGCCTCGACGGTATCCAGGTCAAAGCCAAAGTAGCGGACCGCGTTGTTGTAGCTAATGTCGCGCACGATGGCTCCCAGCAGCTCCATGTCGGCCGGATACTTGCCCTGCTCGACCCACTCGCCGATCACGCCGCACAGCACGCGACGGAAGTACTCGTGACGCGGGTAGGACAGGAAGGAGCGGGAATCGGTAAGCATGCCCACAAAGTTGCCCAGCACGCCCTCGTTAGCCAGAGCCGTAAGCTGCTCGCGCATACCGATCTCGTTGTCGTTGAACCACCAGGCAGAGCCGTTCTGGATCTTGCCGGCGGTCGGAGCCTCCTGGAAGCAGCCCATCACGGTATCGATCATGGTGTTGTCGATGGGGTTCAGGCTGTACAGGATGGTCTTGGGCAGACCCGTGGACTCCTGGATGGAGTTGAGGAAATCGGCCAGCTGGTCGGACGGCGTGTAGTTGGAGATGCAGTCGTAGCCGGTGTCGGGACCGAGCTTGGCGAACATAGCGCGGTTGTTGTCACGCTTGCAGCCAAAGTGCAGCTGCATGGCCCAGCCAAGGCGGACATACTCGCCGGCGACGAACTGCATAAAGGCCGTCTTGTACTTGAGGACCTCGTCCTCGGTAAGCGGCTCGGCGGCAAGGCCCTTGGCAAAGATAGTCTCGATCTCGTCGGCGGTAGCCGGAACGTACATAACGTAGTCGAGCGCGTGGTCGGAAGCGCGGCAGCCCAGCTCGTGGGCGACCTCGTAGCGCTTGGAGATGGCGGCCTTCATGCCCTCGAAGTCGCTGATCTCAACGCCGGCAACCTCGGAGAGATGCTTGCAGTAGTCGGCGAACTCCTGGCCACGCTCGATGCGCAGGGCGGCATCGGGGCGCATGGCGGGAACGACCTGAACGTCAAAACTGTCGTCGGCGGCAATCTTCTTGTGCCACTCAAAGCTGTCGGCGGGGTCGTCGGTAGTGCAGATCATGCGGACGTTGGACTGCTTGATGAGGTTGCGGCAGGTAAAGCTGGCCTCGGCGAGCTTGGCGTTGGCAAGGTCCCAGACCTCCTGAGCGGTTTTGCCGTTCAGGACGCCCTCGTAGCCAAAGTAACGCTTAAGCTCCAGGTGGCTCCACTCAAAGACGGGGTTGCCCACGCAACGGCCCAGGGTCTCGGCCCACTTCTGGAACTTCTCGCGAGCAGGGGCATCGCCGGTAATGAAGCGCTCGTCGACGCCGTTGGCACGCATCAGGCGCCACTTGTAGTGGTCACCGCCCAGCCAAACCTCGGTGATGTTCTCAAAACGCTTGTCGTCCCAGATCTCCTTGGGAGAAATGTGGCAGTGGTAGTCAACGATGGGCATGCCCTCGGCAAAGTTGTGGAACAGCTCCTCACCGGTTTTGGTGCTCAGCAGGAAATCCTGATCGTCCATGAAGTTTTTCATCAAACAACCCCTTTGTTGGCGGAGCGGGCGCACGATGCGCTCGTTATCCTCTAGGTGAACGTTCACTATACTAATTCATTGCGACTTAAAAGGTGAACGTTCACCTAACCACCATGGGGTGAACGGTCGATTTTGCCCGTTCAACGGTTACTGGAGCCGTGACTTGTATGTATTGCGAATTGGCAGGCGTCCCCGAATACCGAACTTGAGCGCTTTGGCCAGGTGGGTCATGTTCCGCCGTGCATTTTTGGGAGTATTCAGCATCGGAGCGCACCGCGCACCGTCTTCGAAGCCCTATCTGATGCTCATATTGCGCCCAATCGGCATAAATAAATGCCCCCGATGGCGAATTACGCCATCGGGGGCACTTAAAACAGTCGTCCTAACCTCTTTCGGGACACGCCATTGCTGAATACTCCAAAAAAAGCACGTCGCAAGAGGGGGTACCTGACTAAACGGCTAAATTCCCGCAAGCTCGCAGTAGCGGTCGACGTTGCTGGCAAACACCATCTCCACAGCACCCTTCTGCACGGGCTCCGCCGGAGTTTTACCCCACAGCAGATACTCGCCCAAGGTCTTGGCGCCACGGTAGGCCAGGCTCACCGGGTCCTTATAGACAATATTGGTAAAGATGCCACGGCGCAAGGCCAAGGCGCTCTCGGGGAACAGGTCGTTGCCGATTACCATGACCTTGCCGGCCTTGCCGCTTGAAACAAGCGCGTCGGCGACCACCTCGGAACCAACGGCAAAAACGCTACAGATGAGCTCGGGAGCATCCGGCGCACTCAAGCGCTGCTCAAGCTCGCGCTCGAGCTGTTTGACTTGCGCATGGGCGCCGGCAAGGTCCTCAACCCGCCATGGAATATCGTGCTCGCGCAGGTAATTATGAAAGGCGCGGGCTGTCAGATAGTGTGAATCGGTATAGGGATCGCCCGCCAACAGGAGCACGCGGGCGTCAGCCCCAGAAGCGTGGACCAGGTTAGCCGCCTGCTCTGCCATAAGACTGCCCGCCGCGGAATAGTCCGCCAGACTGGCACCCAGGCGATCGAGGTGCGGTCGGTCGCCGTCGACGAGCTCAATCGCCACGCCCGCCTCGGCAATCTGCCTCAAAAGCTCGGTCGCGCGGTCATCGCCCGGAACATAGGCAAGCAGGCCGTCAATCTTCTCGCCTACCTGCAGACGCTCATCAATCTGCTCGAGCGCATCGGCGTAGCCGCCCACGCCAAATTCTACGCGCTCAACCGTAATGCCCTGATCGATGACCTCCTGCTCAAAGCGGTTGCAGCCTTCCCAAAGGTAACGGAAAAAGTACGCCCCCTCGCACGATGCGCGGGGCAGGCAAAACACCAGGTTGATATCCTTGCGGCGCAGGCTCGAGGCACTTGTGTTGCGATGGTAGCCCATGGCCTCGGCCTTGGCATTCACCTTGGAGCGCACGGATTCGCTCACGCCGGCCTTACCCGTCAGGGCCTTGTGCACGGTATTGATGGAAACGCCAAGCTCGGCGGCAATGTCCTTCATGGTTACGCGAGCGCTCATGGGGTTACTCCGTTATAGATAAGTTGCCAATTAACAGTACAGGTAACGATACCCCAAAATCACTCTTCAACTCGCCGCGCTCGCCGCCAAATGTGCAAAGCGCCCCGCGAACGGATGCTCGCGGGGCGCCTGGATGCCTGGATGTCCGGGCCTTATTTGATCCCGCGGCCCAAGTCTTCGGCAATTTTGTCTACGCCCTTAAGTGCGGCGCAGGTCTTTTTGTTGGAGCAATGTCCCGTGCAAACGCCACCTTGAGCGCAGTCGGCGCAGGTGCCCTTGCGATAAATGCGCACGCACACGGCGACAAACGCAATGGCGATAACGGCCAGCACAACAATATCGATAGGTGCCATAGAAAGCCTCCTCTAGTTAACCACCACTTACTTTACCCCATTCTCCACCTGCCAAAAAGGGACAGGTTTATTTTGGTCGGTTTTATCTGCGGAAACGTCACATCTTAACTTCTGGAGCAAAGCAATCTGTCCCCCATTGCACCAAAAAGCCCGAGTGTCGCTGGGACACCCGGGCTCGTGAAAAGGGGCTAATCCTTATTCGGACTTAGGCGGAAACCGTGGCAGAAGCGGTGTTGGTCTCGTCCTCGTCGGTCCAAGCGTGCTTGGGCATGGGACGGAAGATCTGGAAGAGCATCGCAGCCAGCAGCACGATGGCCACAACCGTCCAGATACCAAACTGCCCAAGAACAAGCAGGTTATAGAACTGGTTGATGAACAGGCCGATGACCCAAGCAAAGGCACACTCGTAGCCGATGGCAATCGCGGTCCACTTACCGGAGTTCATCTGGTTACGGATGGTGCCGATAGCGGCAAAGCACGGAGCGCACAGCAGGTTGAAGGCACCAAAGGCGACGCAAGCGCCCATGGTCGGGAACATAGCCGCAAACGCGGTCCACAGGCTCGGGTCGGTCTCGCCGGCGTCGGCAACGGACAGCAGCGAGCCGGCGGTGGCGACAACGTTCTCCTTGGCGACGAGGCCAGAGACGGTCAGTGCGGTGGCCTGCCAGGTGCTAAAGCCGAGCGGGGCGAAGATCCAAGCGACCAGGTTGCCGAACATGGCAAGCACGGAGTAATCCATGAACTCCTCGGGGATGCCCTCCATGGAAGGCAGGTAGCCAAAGGCGCCGTTGTAGCTACCAAAGTTGGAGAGGAACCAAACGACGACGGTGGACGCAAAGATGACCGTGCCGGCCTTCTTGATAAATGCGAAGCAGCGCTCCCACACGTGCAGCGCCCAAGAGCGGATCGCCGGGAAGTGGTAGGCAGGAAGCTCCATAACAAACGGCGTCGGGCGGCCGGCGAAGAGCTTGGTCTTCTTGAGCATGAGGCCCGAGGCAATGACGGCAAAGACGCCCAGGAAGTAGAAGAGCGGGCTGATCCACGCAGCGGTGGTAGAAGAGTCGCCAATGATGGAACCCATGAGCAGGGCGATGATCGGCAGCTTGGCGCCGCAAGGGATGAACGTGGTGGTCATGACCGTCATGCGGCGGTCCTTCTCGTTCTCGATGGTCTTGGTAGCCATGACGCCGGGGACGCCGCAGCCCGAGGACACGAGCATGGGGATAAAGGACTTACCGGACAGGCCAAAGCGGCGGAACACGCGGGCCATGATGAAGGCGACGCGGGCCATGTAGCCGCAGTCCTCCAGGAAGGAGAGCATCACGAACAACAGGAACATCTGCGGGACAAAGCCCATGATGGCGCCGATGCCGGCCACGATACCGTCGCAGACGAGGGAGTCGACAAGACCGCCGTCCTCGGTGCCGCCCGCCACAAGGGCGTTATGCACCGCGATGGTGATACCCGGGACATAGGGGCCGTACTGTGCCGGGTCGACCGAGTCGGCGTTGTCGCCCGCAGCCTCAACAGCTGCGTCATAGGCGTCGCGACCCTGACCGAGCACGTACCAGCCGTCGGTGCCGAAGAGCTGGTCGTTGGTGAAGTCGGTCACCGTGCCGCCCAGGGTGGAAACGGCGATGTAGTACACGCAGAACATGATAACCACAAAGATCGGCAGGCCCAGGATACGGTTGGTAACCACGCGGTCGATCTTCTCGGAGGTGCTCATCTTGGCCGGAGCCTTGGTCATGCACTCGTCGATAATGTGGGCAATCACGCCATAGCGCTCGCCGGTGATGATGGACTCGGCGTCGTCGTCGCAATCCTGCTCGCACTGGGCGACCAGCTGCTCGACGCGAGCGGCCTTCTCCTTGGTGAGGTTGATGAGCTTGCAGGCGTCCGCGTCGCGCTCAAACAGCTTGACAGCGTAGTAGCGACGCTTGTTGGCGGGAACGCTCGCCGGCAGGTTGTTCTCGATGTGGTCCAGAACGTCCTCGATGGAGGAATCGAACTTGTGCTCCGGCACCTGGCCCTTGGAAGCAGCAGACTTCTTGACCTGCTCGAACAGCTCCGTGATGCCCTTGTTCTTAAGGGCCGAGATCATCATGACCGGGCAGCCGAGCTTCTTGGAAAGCTTGTCCGTGTCGATCTTATCACCGTTCTTCTCGACCAGGTCGGCCATGTTGAGGGCGACGACCACGGGCAGGCCGGTCTCGATAACCTGAAGCGCCAGGTACAGGTTGCGCTCCAGGTTGGTGGCATCGACCACCTGGACGACCACATCGGGCTCGCCGCTCATGAGGTAATCGCGCGAGCACTGCTCCTCGGGGCTGTAGGGGGAAAGCGAGTAGATGCCGGGGAGGTCCGTAATCGTGACGTTCTTGTCACTCAGGAGCTTGGCTTCCTTTTTCTCAACCGTGACGCCGGGCCAGTTGCCAACGTAGCCGTTGGCGCCGGTGATCAGGTTGAAAAGCGTGGTCTTGCCGCAGTTGGGGTTACCCGCCAGCGCGACATGGATCTGAGAATCCGCCATTCAATCCTTCTTCCTTGTGTGCCCGCGCTGCTTTCTCCGCACGGGCTGGATAATGTGCTTCAACATTGCAAATTTAAGTTAGAAAAACCTAACTTTATCTGCATAAATAGTTGCCGCGGGCCCTTACTGGACCTCGACGACGGCAGCCTCCTCCTTGCGGATGGAAAGCTCGTAGCCGCGCACGTTGATCTCGACCGGATCTCCGAGCGGTGCAACCTTAACGACCTTGAACGAAGTGCCCTTGATGAGGCCCAGGTCCATAAGGTGACGGCGAAGCGCGCCCTCGCCGTGAAGCTTGACGATGGTAGAGCTCTCGCCCACCTTAACGTCACCCAACGTCTTCATATTCTTTTCCCCCTTTCAGCTTTTATGAAATGCTGCGAACTAACCGACGGTCATGATGTGCATGGCGACCTTGGTATCGATACCAAAGCGTGCGCCCAGCACGGTGACGATGATATTGGCGCCACTCGAACTCACCACGTGAACCTCACTGCCCTCGACAAAGCCGAGGTCCTTGAGGTGGTGCTTCATGTCCTCATTGCCCTTTACACGAGACACGTGCACGGTTTCGCCCGCTTTCACCATCGAAAGCGGCATGGCCGGCATCTGCGGTCCGCAAGACATGAGTGTGCTCCTAACGTCAGTTCGTCCTCAACATCGGCGCGGTTAAAGTTAGCTACGTCTATGTTCGCTTTAGTAAACTAACACGTGGTTAACTTTTTGGAAAGGGTCCTCATTCAGTTTTCGAAAAAGTTTCCTATACGAAACAAAAGAGGCACCGCAAAGACCATCTCTTTGCGGTGCCTTGTCATACCAATTTATGCAACAAAGGGGCCTGTCCCCTTGTCACATTGTTGAGGTTAGAGCGAGAGGTTTCTGATCGATGTGACGCAGGAGGCCTCATCCACGCCCGAAACGCGGAACACGATGTCTTCGCCACATTCGCCGTAGAGAGCCATGAGTCCCATCACATCGCGGCCGTCGGTATGGCGATCGCCGATGCTGACCGATACGTTGCTACGATGCTTGGCAATAATGTCATAGAGCAGCGCAACCGGGCGGGCATGCAATCCCAACGGATCTTTAATCGTCTTTGTAAACTCGACCATGTCCCCTCCCACGACGTCGCACATTCGGCCGGCAAACCCAGCCACGTGGTAGTTATTGTACGTTACCGGCGCACCCCCGTCCCACAAAAAACGAGGGAAGGCACACGTCCTTCCCTCGTTACAGGCAATAGGTAGCCGCTTGCCTACATCAAGCGCAGGCTGACGTCCTTGAGCTGGGCGCCGGAAACGGCACTCGGGGCGCCCGACATGAGGTCGGAGCCACTGGCCGTCTTGGGGAACGCCATGACGTCGCGGATGGAGTCGGAGCCGGTGAGCAGCATGCACACGCGGTCCAGGCCCAGGGCAAAGCCGCCCATCGGGGGCGCACCAAACTTGAGAGCCTCCATGAGGAAGCCGAACTGCGACTCGGCGCGCTCCTCGGTAAAGCCTAGGAGCTTGAGCATGGACATCTGCATTTCGGCGTTGTGGATACGCATACCGCCGCCGCCGGCCTCAAAGCCGTCCATGACAAAGTCGTAGGTGCAGGAACCGGCTGCCAGCGGGTCGGCCTCGATCTTGGCGATGTCGGTCTCGGTCGGCAGGGTGAAGGGCTGGTGCTCGGCAGCATAGGCCTTGCGATCCTCGTCCCAGTGGAACAGCGGGAAGTTGACGACCCACAGGAAGTCGTGGCCCTCGCGCTTGACCTCGAGCGCATTGGCCATGTGGGAACGCATGCCGCCCAGGATCTCGTCGGAGAGCAGGCGCGGGCCGGCGGCGAACATCACGAGGTCGCCGGGCTCGACGTCCATGCGCTCGCGCAGGGCAGCCATCTCCTCGTCCGAGAAGAACTTGACGATGGGGCTGTTAATGGAGCCGTCCTCGCGGAAGGCAATCCAGGCAAGGCCCTTGGCGCCAAACGTGGAAGCCACGCCGGCAAGCTTATCGATCTTGGCGCGAGCCCAGGCACCGGCACCCTTGGCGTTGATGGCCTTGACGACAGAGCCCTCCTCGTTTGCGGCAGTCGCAAAGACCTTGAACTTGGAGTTGGCAAAGATGTCGGTCAGGTCGACCAGGTGCATGCCATAGCGGGTATCGGGCTTATCGGAGCCATAGGTGTCCATGGCCTCCCAGTAGTTCATGCGACGCAGCGGCGTGGGCATCTCGACGCCCATGCGGCCGAAGGCATCGGCCAGGACCTCCTCGAGCGCGCTCATGACGTCGTTCTGGTCCACGAAGGACATCTCGATATCGACCTGGGTGAACTCGGGCTGACGGTCGGCACGCAGGTCCTCGTCGCGGAAGCACTTGGCAACCTGGTAGTAGCGCTCGACGCCACCGACCATAAGCAGCTGCTTCAGGAGCTGCGGGGACTGCGGCAGGGCGTAGAAGTTGCCCGGCTGGATACGGCTGGGGACGATGAAGTCGCGGGCGCCCTCGGGCGTGGACTTGAACAGGGAGGGCGTCTCGACCTCCATGAACTCACGGTTGTGCAGCGCCTCGCGAATGGCAAAGGTAAAGTCGGAGCGCAGCTTGAGGTTGGCCATCATCTCGGGACGACGGAGGTCCAGATAGCGATAGCGCAGGCGGGTGTCCTCGCTGGTCTCGATGCCGTCCTCGATCTGGAACGGCGGGGTGACGGAAGTGTTGAGCACCTCGGCATGATCGGTCAGGACCTCGATCTCGCCGGTCGCGAGCTTGGTGTTGGTGGTCTCCTCGCCACGGGCGCGCACGACGCCATGGATCTTGATGGGCCACTCGGGACGCATAGTCTCGGCGATCTTAAAGGCGTCGCCGTCGGAGTGCTCGGGGTCGAAGGTGAGCTGCGTGATGCCCTCGCGGTCGCGAAGGTCGCAGAAGATAAGGCCGCCGTGGTCGCGGCGACGGCTCACCCAACCGGTGAGGGTGACCTCTTCGCCCACGTTCTCGAAGCGAAGCTCGCCGCAGGTACGGGTGTGCATGGAATGCTCGTCAATGGGACGGGTCTGGCTCATACCAGTGATCCTCCTTTATGGATCTGTGCCGCCCCGTGTCGTTCCGGGCGGCGTCGTACAGATTTGCCCAGCCTGCGTAAACCGCGCAGCCAGACATGGCGTTCTATCTTATCGCACCTGTGTCGATGTGCCGCGAAAAAGTAGCTCTTGCCCAAAGACTTGACGGAGACGAAACAATTGACACGCCGCGGCACCCGCCCGCACTCGTCACGTGCGACAATATGCCCCAATAAAACAGCACTCGGAAAGGCCCGCCATGACTGCACGCCTCATCGTTATGGATATCGACTCCACGCTCATCAACCAGGAGGTCATCGACCTGTTGGGCGAAGAGGCCGGCGTGGGCGAGCAGGTGGCACAGATCACCGAACGCGCCATGCGCGGCGAGCTTGACTTTAAGCAGGCGCTCGAGGAGCGCGTGGGGCTGCTCGCCGGCCTGGACGAGAGCGTGTTCGAGCGCACCTTTGAGCGCGTGACATTTACCCCCGGCGCGTTGGAGCTTGTGCGCTCAGCGCACAGCAAGGGCTGGAAGGTCGGCGTGGTAAGCGGCGGCTTTCACGAGGTCGCCGACAAGATCGTGGCCGCCGCGGGCATCGATTTTTGCCTGGCCAACCGCCTGGAAGTCGTGGACGGCAAGCTCACCGGCAAGCTGGCGGCCGACATCGTGACCAAGGAGTCCAAGCTCATCCAGCTGCTAGATTGGGCAGTTGAGTGCGGCGTCGATATGGCCCACACGGTCGCGATCGGCGACGGCGCCAACGACATCCCCATGATTCAGGCCGCGGGCACGGGCATCGCGTTTTGCGCCAAGCCCAAGACGCGCGAGGCGGCCCCGTTTGCCATCGACGAACGCAACCTGATGCTCGCCATGGACATCATCCTGCGCGACTAGTCAATCCATCTAACAAGTGAATCAGTCTGTCCTATAGTTTCCGAACAATTTTGTCTTAGTGTTCGGAAACATACCCTTTGAGTGCTAGACTTTGCGCCGTCGAAGGGAACATATATGGATAAGCGAGATCTTGAGCAATTGCTGAGCGATGTTGCCGGCGGAGCAGTCACCCCTGCCGACGCCCTCACGCGCATCCAGACGGCTCCGACCGCCGATTTGGGCTTTGCGCAGCTCGATCTTTCGCGCGGGGTGCGCCAGGGAGCCGGCGAGGTTGTCTACGGGGCCGGTAAAACCGCCGATCAGATTGCCGCCATTATCAAAGCGCTGCGCGATGCCGGCCAGGAGCGCATCCTGGTCACGCGCCTGGATGCCGAAAAAGCCGCGCGCACCGCCGAGCTTCTTGGCAACGGCATCGACCTGGGATATGTCCCGGACGCACAGCTCGCCCTCGTGGGCGGCAAGCCCTCCCCTACCGGCAACGGACGCATCGTCGTCGCCTGCGCTGGTACGAGCGACCTGCCCGTCGCCGAGGAAGCCGCATTGACGGCCGAGTTCTATGGCAACGAGGTCGACCGCCTCTACGACGTGGGTGTCGCCGGCCTGCACCGTCTGCTCGCGCATGCCGAGGAACTTGCCCAGGCACAGGTGGTCATCGCCATTGCCGGCATGGAGGGCGCACTGGCGAGCGTTGTCGGCGGCCTGGTAAGCTGTCCGGTCATAGCCGTTCCCACCAGTGTGGGTTACGGCGCGAGCTTTGGTGGCGTAGCCGCGCTGCTCGCCATGCTCAACTCCTGCGCCAGCGGCGTTTCGGTCGTCAACATCGACAACGGCTTTGGTGCCGCCTACCAGGCAAGTCTTATCAATCATCTGAGCGCCGGCACGCCCTGCGCCCGTTAAGGAGCATTCCATGTCCAATCATCAGCACACGCTTATCATCGACGGCACCTCGGGCATCAGCGGCGATATGACCGTCGCGGCCCTGCTCGACCTGGGCGCCAGCGAGGAGCACCTGCGCGAGCAGCTCGCCACGCTGCCGGTCGACGGCTTTACGATCGCCGTTACACGCGTAAACAAGCATGGCATCGACGCCTGCGACTTTGATGTTCAGCTGGCTGAGGAGCTCGAGAACCACGACCACGACATGGCCTGGCTCTACGGCAACGAAGCGGGCACCGAGCACACACATGAGCATGAGCACTACCATCATGATCACGGCGAGCACGAACACGAGCACTGCCACGAGCATGACCATGAGGCCCACGGTCATGGCCACGAGGGTCACCATCACGCCCACCACCATCACCACCGTTCTTTGGCGGATGTCACCGCCATCATCGATGACTCGCAGCTAAGCGATGGCGCCAAGCGTCGCGCGCTCGCCATCTTTACCGCGCTCGCCGCCGCCGAGGCCAAGGCCCACGGCAAAACGACCGAGACCGTCATGTTCCACGAGGTGGGCGCCATCGACTCCATCGTCGACGTCTGCTCTGTCGCCATCTGCCTCGATGACCTAGGTATTGAGGACATCGTGGTCGAGTCGCTCTCCGAGGGTCACGGCACCATCCGCTGTGCCCACGGCCTTATGCCCATTCCTGTCCCCGCTGTCGTCAACCTGTGCCAAGCGGGCAATATCGCCCTCACGCCCGCGCCGGTCGCCGGTGAGCTCGTGACGCCCACGGGCGCCGCCATCGTCGCCGCACTGCGCACGTCCGAGCACCTGCCGGCCCGCTACCGCATCGAGGCCGTCGGCTACGGCGCCGGTAAGCGCCCCTACGAGGGTTGCTCCGGTACGCTCCGCTGCCTGCTCGTTCACACGGACGCATAGCCATGGATGCCCGCAAGGCAAAAAGCCGCGCCGCCATCGTCGCGGCGTTCTCCGAACTGCTGCGCGAAGAGGACTACGGCAAAATCACCGTCGGCGACATCATCGCTCGCGCCCATGTGGGTCGGGCCACGTTCTATGGCCTCTTCAAGAGCAAAGATGACCTACTGTCCGAACTCGTGAGCGACATCTGCACCCACGCCCTCGACGACGATGGCACACCGCTCGATGACCCGCTCGTACAAGTCGAGCATATCCTCAACAACCTCTGGGAACGCCGCCAGGGCGTACGAGCCCTCGTAGCCGGCGCCGGCTCACGCGTCTTCGCCGACTGCTTACGCAAGACCATCATGTCACGAGCAGCCGAAACCGTCCCCACCGACCCAAACGGCCCCGCCGCCACCATGGACCGAAGCTTCCTACTACACCACATAGCCTCAAGCTTCGTAGGAATGGTCCAATGGTGGGCCTGGCACAACTTCCAAGCAGATAGGGCCGAAGTAGCCAAAGACTACCTATCAGCCATACAGCCCCTCTTCAGCTAAGTAAGCCCCCCATCCCAAAGCGCCATCCCAGCAAAGCGCCCATCCCTTCCCCAAGTCACGTTTTCTTGTAAGGGCACCCAAAAACAAAGCGCCCCTCCCATCCATATTCAGATATATATGTTGGGTTGCTTGTTCCAACGCGACTAAGATCCCGCAGCTGGCCGCATGGGGTAACTTCCCAGCGCATTCCGCAGGACGAAAGAACCCCCGCCGCACGAAGTGCGCAGCGGGGGT
>URBS01000007.1 GCA_900546085.1 uncultured Collinsella sp. | reverse complement strand
GGGGGGGGGGGGTATTCATGAAAGGTATGGGAGACACGGCCGCGTACTTTCGTCGGGGCATTCGGGAGATTATATGCCTGGCGCTGTTCTATTTTACGTTTTTGGCTGGCGAGTACCTCTTCGACGTGCGTGTGGCCGAGTTTGTGCCGCCGAGTGAGGTCGTTGTCTACGAGAGCCTCATCATCGGCGCGAGCGTGATCGGCTTTTTTGTGCGTCCTATTCTGTACTATCGCCGCCCCCGTGCGATCGATACGACGAGCGACATCACGGGCGTGCTGCTGGTAGCGGCATTGCTGCTGATGATTATGGCGGTACAGTTTGGGGTGCTCATTGCCGGCGGTTTGATGGCATGCTGCACGCTGGGCTACTGCGGATCGACCGCCCACGCCAACTTTGCGCGGCGCTTTGCGCGGACGCCGTATTTGGCGCGCGCGGCGGCACTTTCGTATGGCCTGGGTGTTCTGGTGCAGGTACTCAACCATATGGTGATGCCCGCGGGGATTCCGCAACAGTTTGTTCTTGTTGCCTGTGCGGTTGTGCAGGTAGCGCTGCTCCACGACGCTCGTCGTGCCAAGCTGCGCGGTGAATCTGAGCCTGGGCTCGAGTCCGATATCGCCGAGCTTTCGGTGGATGCGTCGGAGTTTGGCGCCAAGTGGCAAGACGATTCTGAATCAACGGCGGCTTTTCGGCGCGCCGTGGTGCGTCTGACGGTCGCAATCGCCTGCCTTACCGGTGTGTTTGCCGCCCTCAATGCAGGGCTCACGACCTCGCAAGCCGCAGGGTCCGTTGACTTGGGCGATTGGTCGCGCTTGCTGATGGGCGTGAGCGCTCTGCTCGCCGGCGCCCTATTTGACCTGCACGATCGTTCCTATATGAACATCACCATGACTTGCACTGCCATGTTGTCCGCGCTTTCGTTCTTTGTTTTGCTCGTCGACGGCAATGGCGGCAATGCGCTTGCGGCCATTGCGATTTTCTATCTGGGTTCGGGCTTCTTCGTGGTGTTTTTCACGACGAAATTTGCTGCCATTTCGGTTTATGCGCACTGGTCGTATCTGTGGCCGTGCATGGGCCGTGTCATCAACAACGTTTGCGCGATGTTCGTGACGGCGCCGGCGGTGGCGATTGTTTCGAGCCAGAACGTGCTGCTGGCGGTGGGTGCCGGGCTCGTGCTGTTTGTGGGTATTGCGATTTCACTGCTGGGACAGTTTGGGCATAGGACCGATGACATTGCGGCGCTGAACGAGCTGACGTTTGCTGCCGACGACCTTGATGATGGCTCCGTGTCTACCCAAAGCGAGCCCGCTCCCGCGGAGGCATCGGAGCTCACGCTCGATGAGCGCCTCGATGCCTTCGCCGCTGCCTTTGAGCTTACGCAGCGCGAGCGCGATATTCTGGAGGCCTTGGTCGCATCGCACGAGAGTGTTCAAGACATCGCCGCAACGCTCTTCCTTTCGCGCTCCACGCTCTACCGGCATATCGCCTCGATCAACAAAAAGACCGGTGCCTCCTCACGTCTGGCCCTCATCAACTTTTTCTGGTCCTGGTCACCCAAGGACTAGCTCATTTGGGACGGGGCTTTTTTAGCTGTTTTGGGCCGCCGCGGCCAGCGGGGGCGGGTCGCGGCGGCCCAAACATCCTTGACGAAGGTGCCGGTGAAGTTACAGCAGCTCGCCGTGGCGGGCGATGTAGCGGTGTTTGACCAACTGGGTAAGCGCGATGTAGGCGGCGACGATGCCGATGAGCAGCACGAAGAAGCTCGCTGGCAGCGGCAAGAGGCCGAGTGCATCGGCGACGGGGCTTGCCGGCAGCCAGGTGACGAGCGCCAGGCCCAGCACGGTGAGGGCGCACAGCGCGGGCGCGGCGTGGTCGCGCGCGCTCGGCAGGCGCGGGGAGCGCAGCATGTGGATCACGAGCGTCTGTGACCACATGGACTCGACAAACCAGCCACTCTGGAAGATTGCGGCGAAGGTCGTCATACCCGCGACGTTGCCCGCGGCGGCAAGCTCTGCCCAGCTCGCGCCCACGGCGGCGGGGCACACTACAAAGAAGAGCGCGGCGAAAGTCACGATATCAAACAGCGAGCTCACGGGGCCCAGCTCGAGCATAAAGCCCTTGATGGACGCGGCGTCCCAAGCACGCGGACGGGCAGTCCAGGCGTCGTCGACGGTGTCCCACGGCAGCGCGATGCACACGATCTCGTAGACCAGCGACAGCAGCACCAACTGCAGAGCGCTCATGGGCAAGAATGGCAAGAACAGGCTCGCGACGGTCACGGATAGCACGTTGCCAAAGTTGGAGCTCACCGTGGTCTTGAGGTACTTGAGCAGGTTGCCGTAGGTGCGGCGGCCTTCGATGATGCCGCGCTCGAGCACGCCCAGGTCTTTCTGGAGCAAGATGATATCGGCGGATTCCTTGGCGATGTCGACGGCCGAATCGACCGAGATGCCGCAGTCGCTCGCACGCATGGCGGCGGCGTCGTTGATGCCGTCGCCCATAAAGCCCACGGTGTGGTCGAGCAGCTCACGCATGACGCGCACCAGACGCGCCTTCTGCAGCGGCGAGAGCTTGGCGAAGAGGTGGGTGTTCTCGGCGCGTTCGGCAAGCTCGGCGTCGTCGAGCGCATCGATCTCGGAGCCGAGCAAGACGTTGCTCGCGTCGATGCCGATCTGCTCGCAAACGGTGGCGGCGACACGGTCGTTGTCGCCGGTCAGAACCTTGACCGCCACGCCCTTGGCTTCGAGGGTAGCGACGGCGCCCGCGGCACTTGCTTTGGGCGGATCGAGGAAGGCCAAAAAGCCCATCAGCACCATGTCGCACTCGTCAGCGATGCCAAACTCGCCCACGCAGCGCGGATTGGTCTTCTGCGCCACGGCAATCACGCGCAGGCCCTCGGCGTTGAGCCCGGCGACCTGCTTGCGAATCTGGGCGAGCTTGTCTTCGGTGAGCGGCTGGGCGGCGCCATCGACCTCGATAAAGGAGCAGATCTCGAGCATTTCCTCGGCAGCTCCCTTGGTAACCATCTGGGTTTTGCCCTGGGCGTCGGCGACAACGACGCTCAGGCGACGGCGCGAGAAATCGAAGGGCACCTCGTCGATCTTGGTATAGCGGTCGCGCAGGCTCTGGCCCAGCATGGAGCCGGGTGCTGTGGCCGAGGGCGTCACGTCGGCGCGGTCGATGACGGCCAGGTCGATAAGGTTCTTGAGGCCGGTCTGGAAGAAGCTGTTCAAAAACGCATGGCGCAGTACGCGCACGTCCTCGTTGCCGTCGGTGTTGAGGTAGCGCTCGAGCACGATGCGGTCTTCGGTGAGGGTGCCGGTCTTGTCGCAGCACAGGACGTCCATCGCGCCGAGGTTTTGGATCGCCGGCAGTTCCTTGACGATAACCTGGCGACGGGCGAGGTCCTTGGCGCCCTGCGACAGGCTCGTGGTCACGATGACGGGAAGCATCTGCGGCGTGATGCCCACGGCCACGCTCGTGGCGAATAGCAGCGCGTCGATGACGTTGCCCTTGGTGGCGGCGTTGATGGCAAAGACGGCCGGCGCCATAACGAGCATGAGGCGTACGAGCAGCATGGAGACGCTCGAGACGCCGCGGTCAAACGCGCTCTTCTCGCCGTGCCCGTTGAGCATCTTGGCGATGCCGCCCAGGTAGGTGTCCGAGCCGGTGGCAACGACAAGCGCCATTGCAGTGCCGTTTTGCACGGAGGTGCCGGTAAAGACGATGTTCTTGCAGGCGGAGAGTGGCAGCGCGGAGCCGTTGGCACCCTCGACGACCGCGGCGGAAGCGGTCTTCTCGACGGCGTTGCTCTCGCCGGTGAGTGCGGACTCGATCGCAAACAGATCGCGCGCGGTGATGATACGGGCGTCGGCCGGCACCATATCGCCGGCAGAGAGGCGGATCACATCGCCGGGGACGAGCTCGTCAAAGGGGATCTCGAGGCGCTCGCCGTCGCGCAGGGCACAGCAGGTGTTGGAGACCAGGTCCTTGAGGGCCTCGGCGGCATTGCCGCTGCGGGCTTCCTGGATAAACTTCATGCCGCCCGATACCAGCAGCATGATGCCGATGACGATGACCGTGGAGGGGTCGCGCTGGGGCTCGGGCACGGCGAGCACGTCGATGTAGAGCGAGACCAGCGCGAGCGCGGCGAGGATGCCGGCGAAGGGGTCGATGAAGGCGTCGGCGATGCGGCGCGCGAGCGTCTTGGTCGCCGCCTCGATGGTGTTGGGGCCGATGGCGCTCAGGCGCTCGGCGGCGTGCTCGGCGGTGAGGCCGTCGGCTGTGGCGTCGAGCAGCACGAGGGCGTCCTCGGCGCTATGGGTGGCGGCGAATATGGTGTTCTTGGGCAGGCCGGTGTGAGCGGCAGGGCGCGCCGTGCGGCGGCGCTTGGAGATAGCTTCGAGTACCGTGGCGGTTTTGAGCATCAGCATAGGGTCCTCCTTGTTGAAGGGAGTTAGCGTACGTGTCGTATTGAGTTGCAAAAAACCTAGATGTCGCTCACGTCAAGCTCGCGAACCACCACAAAGGGGACAGGCACCTTTGTGGTGGTTTTGACGATCGGATAGTGGCGTTTATGCGTGTGGGGAGTCCTTGCGGCGTGCCGAGGGCGACATGCAGGTTTTTCGACTATGACTGCCTTCCATGGCACACCTCCTTAAGGCCGGGCGCGGCGCGCTTTGGGTATCTCGTACCCGTTACAATCCGCCCGTATTCTTGATGAGGGGGTTTGCCGTGTCAACCCCAATGTTTGGAAAACCATTGCCCCTGACAAAGCCTTTACAGAATGCCGAGGCCCCAAAGCGCGCCCGCAACGCGCCCTGCCTGCGCTAAACTGGAAGGCACGTACGCGATTACGAGAGGAGCCCGCATGGAGGCTTACAAGCAAGAGTTCATCAAGTTCATGGTTGAGTCCGACGTTCTTAAATTCGGCAGCTTTACGCTCAAGAGCGGCCGTCAGTCCCCGTTCTTTATGAACGCCGGCGCCTACGTTACGGGCTATCAGCTCAAGAAGCTGGGCGAGTATTACGCCCAGGCCATCCACGATAACTTTGGCGACGACTTTGACGTGCTGTTTGGACCGGCCTACAAGGGTATTCCGCTGGCCGTCGTGACCGCAATTGCCTACCACGAGCTGTACGGCAAGGAGGTCAAGTACTGCTGCGATCGCAAGGAGGCCAAGGACCACGGCGCCGACAAGGGCAACCTGCTGGGCTACGAGCCCCAGGACGGCGACCGCGTGGTCATGGTCGAGGACGTCACCACCAGCGGTAAGTCCATCGACGAGACCTATCCCAAGGTCAAGGCTGCTGCCGATGTCGAGATCAAGGGCCTCATCGTGTCTCTCAACCGCATGGAGGTCGGTAAGGGGGGCGTGACCACCGCGCAGAAGGAGATCGAGGCCAAGTACGGTTTCCCCGTCGCGAGCATCGTCTCCATGGCCGAGGTCGTCGAGACCCTCTACAACCACGAGATCGACGGCAAGGTCGTCATCGATGACGAGCTCAAGGCCGCCATCGACGCCTACTACGAGCAGTATGGAGCACGTTAGTTACGGCGTTTTACCAAACGCCGTAACTGCTCGACGCTGCGCGGGCCGCATTTGGACAATCTGACGTTCAACTTCAAGGGCGCGACCAGAAGGTCAGCGCCCTTTCGTTTCACGTCACCTTGTCTCAAATGCGACCCGCTCGCTGCCCGTCCTCTGCCTGCGGCGTCATCTTGCTCCAAATGCGGCACTTGGGGACGTTCCTGTTTGACTAGTCGTTTAAGAACGTCCCCAATGATCAGTCTGAAATGAGCGTGGATAATCTCCTGTTTTTGGGCCGCATGCAGGCTCAAAGTGGGAGATTATCCACGCTCGTTAGGTTAGTGTCCAAAAATCCTCGCTCGTCGCTACTTGAGCCCGGGCAGGCGGGTGTACGGGAACGAGCGCTCTAAGAACTCGGAGCAGCGGGCGTAATCTTTGGCAAAGTAGCTGCTATAGAGCGAATCGAGCACGTATTGCACGGCGATGTGGCTGGCGAACTGCGTGATGCGATGCGTCATGCTCTCGTGATCGCTCACCGTGAGATAGGCGGCAAAGCCGGGGTGAATGCGGGCGCAGTACGGTGTGCCGATGACGATGACCGGGACATGTCGACTGCTGAGGATTGGCAAGATCTCCCTGAGGTTGGGGGCAAGGCCGCTGTAGGAGATGACGATTGCCACATGGTCGGGGCCCGAGGCGAGCGCCGTACGCACCTGCGCCTCGACACTGTCGTGGCACGTCGCGCTTTTGCCGGCGGAAAGCAAGCGATCGCGGAACATTCCCGCTGGATACAGGTTATGCGAGCCCGTGTAGATGTCCACGGCGCCGGCGCGCATGACGAGCTTGGCGGCCTGGTCGAGCTGTGCGGGGTCGAGCAGCTCCTGCGTTTCGGCCAAGGTGGTCTGGTAGAGCCCCTCCATGCGCTCCATCACCTGCGCGGGGGTGGAGGTGGCATCGAAGGGAAAATTAATGTCCACGTCGCGCCGGTTGCCTGCTTCGGTTGCCAGACGGATGAGCTCGACCTTGAGGTCTTTGAAGCCCTCGAGGCCGAGCTTTTTGCAAAAACGGTGCACGCTCGCGACCGAAACGTTGGCGCGCGCGGCAAATTCCTTAATGGAGAGTCCGCGGACGTCTTCGCCCATGGCAAGGGCCGTTTGCCCAAGTTGTTGCTCGGTGGGGGTGAGGCTTTTGCCCTGCGTGATCTTTCGCCTGATATCCATATGGCTCCTATGCGTTTGCGTCGCGATAAACCAATCATAGCGATAAATAAAACGTTCGGCTTGGCTGGGAGTTTTGGTCCGCCGGTCTATGAACGACGGACCGCTCGACGCTGCGCGGGCTCAACATAGGGCGCTGTCCTTGTTGGGCCGTTTGCGCCCGGGGCGTTACCCGAGCACGCGTACGGGCCCCAAGAGGCCGCTGGGATCGGAGGGCTCGGTCATGCCGAACATGTCGGGGACGGCGTGGTCGAGGGTGTTGATGATATCGATCGTAAGCGCGTGCTCGCCGGCTAAAAGTGCGGCGGCCTCAAAGCGGTAAGGCGGACAGATGCGGGTGCCGAGGGATTTGCCGTCGAGGGTGACGGTTGCGGTCTCAAAGACCTCGCCAAGGTCGATGACGGTGCGGGTGGCCGCTTCGCCCAGGACAAAGGAGGCCCGGTAGCGGAATGTGCCGGCCTTGCCGGGGAACTCGGCCGAGGAAAGGTCGTGCAGGTCTGCAAGCTCAACAGACTCGCCAAAGGCATCGGTGCCAGGGGCAGAGAAGGCAACCGCCCAGGGCCCGTCGACGCATGTGGCTTCGTCTTCGGCGGTTGCCACAGCAACGGAACCTGTAGCCCCAAGGACCACGATGCAGCTCTCGTAGGGAGCCAGCTCGAGCATGCCGTCAAAGGCGGCGGGCTCGGTGCCGTTGAGCAGGTCGAGGCGCGCGCCTGCAACGGGTGTGCCGTCGGCAAGCGCAATCTGAGTGGAGATACCCTGCTTGGGATGTTCGTTGACGAGCATCAGATAGCTCTCGCCCGTCCGCTCGTAGCGCAGTGCGCGCAGCCGGGGCTGGGTCTCGGCACAAACCACGGTCTGCATGCCGGCGCCGGCAAGTGCGTCTGCGAGCTCGGAGGTCGCCAGGAGCTTGATGTCGGCGACCGCGGCTGCATCCAGGGAGGCAAAGCCCTCGCGGCCTGCAGTGTCACCGTCGTAGCGCTTGCTCGGCAACTCATCCAGCGCGTACACGGCAACACCTGCGGCTGCGGCGCGCGCGGCAAAGTCGAGCACGGCTCCGCCGACAAACTCGGCTCCGGGCATCACCAGGCAGCGGTATGCCTGGCCGTTCACGCTAAAGCCGCTACCGTCTGCGGTAATTTCAACGGCATAGCGCCCTGCGTCCTCAAATGCCTCTGCCGGCACGATGTCAAAGTCGACCTGCGCGCGCATAAGCTCGGAGGCGGCATGCTGCATAAAGTTCGCCTCGCCTGCCCACTCGGCGTCCGCATGGTAGAGAAGCGCCACCGGGGTCGTTGCGCGCCCGCCGCTCAGCAGGCTCGCCGTACGGTTCATGTAGCTCATGAGCTGCCCAAAGTGTGCAAACTGGGGGTTTTGGCCATGCGCATAGAAATGCGGCGGGCAGTCCCAGTCGGGGAAGGCGGCCATGCTAAAGGCATGCGGCACAAACCAATTGACGCCGCGCACCAAAAAATGATCGGCGATCCACTTCATCTCGCGTAGGCCTTCGTGCCATCCAAATGCGCCAAAGACCTCGGCTATGCAGCGCCCCTGCTTTTTGGGATCGAGGTGTGCTGCCGAGGAGCCCAGCTTGGGCAGCACGTAGTTATAGAACTCGAGGTCCCACACGCCGCGTCCGTAGCTGTGAAGGCCGCGGTCCATGCCGGGTACCAGCTGGTTGATCACGATGTCGACGCCCGCCATGTCCTGACCGCCCACGGCGCGGAAGTAGTGCCCGGCGCCCACGCCCAGGCGCGCGTGGCAGTCCTTGTCCTCGATAACGTGGCCGATGTACTGCACGCCGCGCGCGTGGCACCAGTCTCCGAGCTGGTCGCAGAAGCACTCCTTATAGAGGGTGCTCGCGATGTCCATATAGACGTGGCGTACGTGCGCGCCGGCCGGCTCGCGGTCCCACAGGTGCGGGAGCTCGGCCAGGTAGCGCTCGCCCAGTGCCGCGCGTAGGCGACGCTCAAGCTCGGCCGACCAGGGTAGGGGCGCGGTGGCCTTGCCGATGAGCGTGTCCGAGATGCCATCGGGGCCCGTGGTGCCCTTCTCGTTGGCAAATCCGGGCTCATCGGAGAAAAAGCCCAGGATCGTCTTGCCAAACTCATCGCCCAGATGCTCAAAATGCGGCTCGTAGACAGCATCGACGAGCTGCGCCACCGAGGCGCGGTCGACCATATTGATGTAGTCCTCGTTGTAGGAGGTCTTGCCGCTCGTGAACATCACGCATGCCTGCGTGAGGCCCGCAGGTGCATCGAAGACCAGGCGGCTGGGGTTGCCGTCTGCATCGTCGATTACTCGGTAAGCGACGTCGACGGGGCTGCCGTCCTGCATAAATGTCACGCCGTAGAAGCGCTCTGTTTTGTCGAGCATGTTGGCGAGCGCGATGCTCGCGGCGGACGTGGGACCCACGATGTCGAACGTGCGGTGCGTGAGCACGATCTTGCGGAGCTCGGGCACGGCCTCCTTGACGGCGCCGTTGGCAAAGCCCGTGGGGAAGTGCGCGTCGTCCAAGATCCAGAGCTTAAGGCCCAGCTGCTTGCACTCGTCAATGACAAAGCGCAAGTCGCGCCACCAGCCCTCGCCGCAAAAATCGGGGTGTGGGCGGCTTTCGAGGCAGACCTCGTGGATGTCGGCGCCGGCGATCTTTTCCAGATACTCGGCAATGGTCTTATGGCTCTCGCCCTTCATCCACAAAAACGGAAGCACGTGGTTGTCGTATGTGCCCTCGAGCACCTGCTGATAGTACGCGGTCATGGATTCTCCTTGGCCCGATCGATCTGCTGCATAGCACAGATTATGGACGCGTCGGCGCGTTCTGCTAATATCTGAATCACGACGAACTATGACCAAATCAACGATTGGCAAGCCATGGAGATCGACGAGCTCGAGCGTAGGCTCAGCGAACTGAGCGCCAGTGAGATCACTTATAAAGACGGCATGGCATTTGATTGGTCGATTATGACCGAGCATGTCGAAATCGACGGATGCCCAGTGCGCAAGATTGGGCAGCCAGGGTTTGCCTATGCCCAGCCCGGCATGCCGCGTGGCCTGACGATAAGGAAAAACTCGCGCTTTAATGCAGTTCCCGAGCACGTGCATGATTACGTGGAGATGAGCTATGTGTATCGCGGGCGCTGCCCGCAGACGGTGGCGGGGGAGAGGCTCGAGTTGCGCCGCAACGAGGTGCTTTTGCTCGACGCCCTTTGCCCTCATGCCGTGGCGGCGCTCGGCGAGGACGACATCATGCTGAGCATGACCGTTTCACGCTCTTTTTTGCTCCGGAGTCTCGAGTCGAGCCTCTCGCGCGAGAGCGCGGTCTCGCGGTTTTTGTTCAACGCGCTCAACAGCGAGACGGACCATCGGGGCCATGTCCGTTTTCATTGCGGCGAGAGCCGTCGGATTCGGCGCTACATGCAGGAGATGCTCTGCGAGCTGTACGACCCGAGCCCCAACGGTCCCGAGATCGTCTTGCGTCTGTTTCAGCTGTTTTTGGCCGAGCTCATGGATTGCTACGAGCGCGAGCTGGTGCGCGGCGCGGCGGACGGCGCGGCGGGGCCCACTGCCCTGGTGACGGGAATGCTCGGCTATATCGATCGCGAATTCGCCGCGTGCTCCCTCGAGGGGATGGCGGCGGAGTTTGGCTTGAGCCCTAATTATGCGACGGCGCTCCTTAAGCGGCATGTGGGCAAGACCTTTAGGCAGCTTGTGCAGGAGCGACGCCTGGTACATGCGGCCGAGCTTCTGCGCGGCGGCGCCACGGCCGGGGCGGCTGCGCATGCGGTGGGCTATGAAAACATGAGCTTCTTCTACCGTAAGTTTCACGACAAGTATGGCTGCACCCCCGCGGCATACCGCCGGTAAGCGCGGGGCGGATCGTCTTCGCTCCTTCGGTGTCAAAAAGTTTCAGCTGCAGCGCTGTTGCAGCGCGCGTCTGCGAAAAGAAGTGTCGGGTTTGGCACCCCTGCCCCTGCCTGTCGCGTGCGTGGGCGATACTCGGCCTATCGACCCGCAATGCAAAGGAGATGCTCATGGCAAACATCAAGTTCCCCGAGGGTTTCTATTGGGGCGGCGCCACGGCCGCCAATCAGTTTGAGGGCGCTTGGAACGTGGACGGCCGCGGTCCGTCGGTCGACGACCACTTCTTGGGTGGCAGCTACAAGGAGCCGCGCCAGATTACGATCGACATCGACCCTAACCGCTTCTACCCCAACCATGACGGCATCGATTTCTACCATCACTACGAGGAGGACATCGCGCTGTTCGCCGAGATGGGCTTCAACATGTTCCGCATGTCCATCTCTTGGAGCCGCATCTTCCCCAACGGCGACGACGCCGAGCCCAACGAGGCCGGCCTCGCCTTTTACGACCGCGTCTTCGACTGCCTGCGCGCTCACAATATCGAGCCGCTCGTGACCCTGTCGCACTACGAGATGCCTTATCACCTGGTCGAGAAATACAACGGCTGGGCGAGCCGCGAGCTCATCGGCTTCTTTGAGAAGTACTGCCAGACCGTCTTCGACCGCTACCAGGACAAGGTCAAGTTCTGGCTCACCTTCAACGAGATCAACTGCGGCACCATGGACATGGGCGCCATGATGGAGACCGGTCTGATCCAGGGTTTCGAGGGCCCGGCAAGCGCCATCAAGACCACCGCTCAGCAGCGCTATCAGGCCCTGCATCACCAGTTTGTCGCCAGCGGCCGCGTCGTGCGCTACGCCCACGAGCACTACCCGCAGTTTAAGATGGGCAACATGGATTGCTTCATCCTCTCCTATGCCGCCACGTGCGATCCGGCCGACGTGTTCGCCACGCAGCGGGAGATGAATTCCATGAACTGGTATTGCTCCGACGTGCAGGTGCGCGGCAAGTACCCGTTCTATGCCAAGCGCTTCTGGGCCGAGAACGACGTTGAGCTTGTGATGGAGGACGGCGACCTGCAGGATATCGCCGACGGCAAGGTCGATTTCTACACCTTTAGCTACTACATGTCCGGCACCGTGAGCACCCACAAGGATCACGAGATGACCGAGGGCAACATGACCTTTGGCGGCAAGAACCCCTACCTGGAGTCCACCGATTGGGGCTGGCAGATCGATCCGCTGGGCCTGCGCATCGCCCTCAACGAGATTTACGCCCGCTACGAGATTCCGCTGATGGTGGTCGAGAACGGCATGGGCGCTTACGATGAGGTCGAGGAGGACGGCTCCATCCACGACCCGTACCGTATCGCCTATCTGCAGAGCCACATCAAGGCCATGGGCGAGGCCATTGCCGACGGCGTCGACCTGATCGCCTACACCTGGTGGGGCCCCATCGACCTGGTTTCCGCCGGCACCGGCGAGATGCGCAAGCGCTACGGCTTTATCCACGTCGATAAGTACGACGACGGCACCGGTACCTACGAGCGACGCCGCAAGGACAGCTTCTACGCCTACCAGAAGATCATCAAGTCCAACGGTGCCGAGGGCCTGGATTAATCGACAATATGAGTGCCACCGGGGAAAAGCGTTGGGATGGGCTCGCGATTCGAGTCCCCACCTTAGCATTTGAACCATTTGGCACTATAATCACCATAGGCATGCGCACAACGTTGCGCTTAATCAAGAGGAGAAAACGTATGGGTCTGTTTGACATGTTCAAGAAGAAGGCTGAGCCCGCGGCTGCCGCTGCTCCGGCCTCCATCTCTGCTTCTGCCGGCGCCGACGTGCTGTGCTCGCCCGTCAAGGGCAAGGTCATCAAGATGGCCGACGTGCCCGATCCCGTCTTTGGTGGCGAGGTTCTGGGCAAGGGCTGCGCCGTGTGGCCCGAGGACGATCTGGTCTACGCTCCCTGCGACGGCAAGGTGACCGTCACCATGGGTCACGCCGTGGGCCTGCAGTCCGATAGCGGCATCGAGGTTCTGGTGCACGTTGGCGTCGATACCGTCAACATGAACGGCGACGGCTTCGAGGGCTTCGTCAAGGCCGACGACGTCGTTAAGGCTGGCCAGCCCATGCTCAAAATCGACCGCGCCAAGATCGCCGCTGCCGGCTACAAGGACTGCGTTGTCGTGGCTGTGTCCAACACCGCCGAGTTCGCCGACGTCGAGCTCGCCGTCGAGGCTGACTCTGCTGTCGCCGCCGGCGATGTCATCGTCAAGGTCGTCCGCAAGTAGTCTGCGGCAACATAAGGGTGTTTTGGGGTGGTCGGGTTATCCGGCCGCCCTTTTTTATTGCAATGCGGCGGAACGTTTTATTGCGCGTTGGGCGGACCGGTAAACCGTTCGGACGTTAAATCGAGCCGATTGCGCCTTTGCTTTGCCGGGGGTGTTCGTTAGCGGCTAGTATGGCCTTATTGTTACGACGTGCACCGCGTCGGGAAGCGCGGTGCCGCTTGTTGGGAGGAATGTCATGAAGAAGAAGCTGCTGCTTGCGCCCCTGATGGCTGTTCTGGTCGCGTGCGTGGTTGTGCTTTCCGGCTGCGGAGGCCCTTCGGTTGAGGAGCTCATCACCGATGATCTTACGACGCAGTTTGACGAGGTCAAGAACGGCGGCGATGACTTCCTCGCCGGCCTGGAAGAGGCCTCGGGCGACGAGTTCGAGCAGCTGGGCATCGATCCCAAGGAGTACGCCAAGAGCTATCTCGAGGGCTTTGACTACAAGATCGGCGACGTGACGGTCGACGAGGACAAGGGCACCGCAACTGCCGAGGTCACCATTACCTGCAAGTCCATGAACCAGATCGTTGAGGATTTTGCCACCCAGTATCAGGAGAAGGTCGCCGCGCTCGATTCGATGCCTTCCGATGACGAGCTGTACAAGATGGCCGGTCAGGTTATGGTCGATGTGACCAAGGCTGCTAAGACCAAGGATACCAAGGTCACCTTCAAGTATTCCTGCAATGACGACGGCGAGTGGTCTGCCGACGACTCCGTCAACTCCGAGATGATGGATGCAATGCTGAGCTAGTTTGTTGCGGCGTTTTACCAAACGCCGTAACTGCTCGACGCTGCGCGGGCACCAGAGCGACAACTTGTCATTCAAAGAGGACGGCATGACCAGAAGGTCTATGCCGTCCTCTTTTCATGCCAATTTGTTCGCTCTGGTGCCCGCTCGCTGTCCGTCCTCTACCTGCGGCGTTGTCATGGTAGTCATTGAGGTGGCAGTTGGGGACGTTCCTTTTCTGCCGGCAGTTGGGGACACTCCTTGCGCCAGCGTTGCATCGCGAACGCTCGGGAAAATGCGACCCGGTTTTTGGCCGAATTCCGGGTCGCGGTTTCCGGATGGGGTGGGTTGCGGAAACCGCGACCCGGAATATTGCTCTGAAACGGGATGCGGTTTCCCCGACGCGCCTCAAACGGAAAGTGCATCCCATTTCGGAGCTCCAAAACGGGATGCACTTTCCGCGTGGAAGAATTGTCGCAGCTGCGTTGAGCGGTGTCGCTCGCTACTCGCCCAAGATTAGCTCGGCGAGTTCGTCCTGCGTATCTACCACGTAGTCGGCGCCGGCGGCTTCCAGCTCTGCGCGGCCGCGGAAGCCCCAGCTGACGCCCGCGCTCTTAAGGCCGGCGTTGTGGCCGGTCAGAACATCGACATTCGAATCGCCCACATAGAGCGTGGTTGCCGGATCGGCGCCCAGCTCTTTCATCACATGCAACGTGACGGGTGCCTCGGGCTTGGGCGGAAATGCGCCCACACGGCCCTGTACCAGCGCAAAGCGATCGGGGCCAAAGTATTTCTCGATAAGCGGGGCTGCCGAAATATGATCCTTGTTGGTGAGCACGGCAAGCTGAACGCCCGCTGTGCGCAGACGGTCGAGCATCTCAATCGTGCCGGCGTAGGGTGAGGTGTGGTCCTCCTTGTGCTCGCCGTAATAGGCCCTAAACTCGGCAAGCGTCTGCTCAAACATGCGACCGTCGCCCGCATACTCGGCAGGCATAAAGCGCTCGACCAGCTTGAGCATGCCGTTTCCCACCTTGTAGCGGTACTCGTCTACGGCAAACGTGGGCCAGCCGTGCATCTCGCAGGTGTGGTTGCCGGCGGCCGCCAGGTCCTCGAGCGTGTTGAGGATAGTGCCGTCAAGGTCAAAGATCACAGTGGAAAAAGCTGCCATAGGTACGCTCCCATCTATATAGCTCACGCAAACGGCACCCATGATAGCGCGTGCCGTTCCAGTCGGGCATGAGCGAGCCAAATGTCCCTCGTGGGACTGAGGGGGCCAAAAGTCCCCGTTAAAACGCTTAAATGGCCTCTAACAGGTACATTTGGCCCCCTCAATCCCACGGGGGACACTCGGCCCGCTCAATCTTGCGCACGGGGCTTATCGGCCTGTTCAACCCTGCGGGGAATGCCGCCTGCCAGATGCAAACGACCGGTCACGGGTTGTTACGAGTGCCGTGTCCATACTTCCTTAACACATAAGATAAGCTGATAACTGCATATTCAATCCGATTTACCCAGCTAAAGTGTTCTCATTACGCATATTGTTGGTGGGTAGTTCGGGCTCCGTGTGGAGGGGAGAACGTATGAGGTTACCGGCTTTTGCTAAGAAGGCGTTTAGGGGGGGCATAGTCGCGGCGCTTGTGCTTGCCATGCCCGCGCCCGCGCTCGCCTGCACGCAGGTTTACATCGGTAAGAACCAGACAACGACGGGCGATACCTATGTCGGCCGCGACGAGGACTATTCACCTCGCTACTGCAAGACCTTTGGCGTGCAGCAGCCGATCGACAACCCTGTCTTCCGTTCTTTCGAGAACGATTCTGTGCCGGGGACCGGCTTTGAGTACACCTATCAGGGTCGCTCGTATCGTTACACCTATGTTCGTGACAATCCCGGTGCGTGGAATGCCCAGGACGACGAGGCAGCGTCCCGCGTGTATTCCGAGGCCGGCACCAACGAGCGCGGCGTCTCCGTTTCCGCGACGCTTACAACGGATTACAACGACGGAATCGATGCTATCGACCCTCTTGTCGACACGGGCATCGGCGAGTATAACCTGGCCGACTACCTGTTGAGCGTTTCGTCCTCGGCGCGCGACGGCGTGGAGAAGCTCGGCGCCATCATCGATCAGTATGGCTCTCAGGACTGCAACCAGATCGTCATTGCCGACAATACCGAGACCTGGATTTTCGCTCAGCTTTCGGGCCATCAGTGGATTGCCGTCAAGATGGGCGATGACGTGGCGTCCGTTAATCCCAACATCGGCGGCCTGCAGTATAAGGTCAATCTTGACGATGAGAGTCAGTGCCTGCACTCGGCCGATGTCGTGACGCTGCCCAAGTCCAAGGACGTTCTCGTAACCTATGACGACGGCACGCCGAACATCTTCAAGACGTATGGCAAGGAGAATTCGGGTTCGTCGCAGAATACGCGCCTGGCCCAGGGACGTGCTTACTTCGGTGCTGCCCTTGCGCCTCAGACGGACTATACCGTTGATGAACAGGGTCGCGTCACCTCGCTCATCGACCCGCAGCTGACGTTTACGCCGGGCATCAAATCCGATACGTTCGCGGCGTTGCGTTCCCTCGCTGCCCGCGGTGAGCAGGATGACAGCCTCAACGCCAATCTCAACAGTGCCCTGTATGCCATCGGCAACAACAGGACGACCGAGAGCAATATCTTCCAGATTCGGTCCGGCCTTTCCAGTGATATCGCCACGATTCAGTGGGAAGCGCTTTCGCGTTGCGAGTTCAGCGTGTACCTGCCCAGCTACTCTGCGCTGTTGACGGAAGTTCCGGCTGACTACTTCCCGGCGTGGAACACGGTGGACGGCACTTATACAGGACGCAAGGACGACGTCGCGCAGGCTTTGGTCGAAAAGGACGGCAAGAACCTCGACTACGTCTTCATGGACATCAACACGCTCGCCTACAACAACCGTGCCTCGATGGGTGAGAACGTGCGCGCCTACCTCGATGTCCTTCAGAAGCAGGTCATCGCCCAGCAGGACGTTGTTGACGGGTTGATGCAGGCAACCCCTGCCGATCAGCGCACGGACCTTGCCAACAAGGCGTTTGCCGCAGTGAGCGAACAGGTCTACAACAAGGCGGCCAAGCTTCTCGATGAGATGCGCGCCTATGTGAATGCGGGAGATACCTCGAGTGCGTTTATGCCGAGCGACTATGACGCCGAGAATGGAACCTCCCGGACCCCGATTATGTACGCGTCCGCTTTTGTTGCTCCCAGCATCACGGCTCAGCCGCAGTCGGTAACGTGTGCTCAGGGCGCTGAGGCCAAGCTGAGCGTTGCCGCGACGGTTGATGACAGCGTGGATGGCTCGGATGCCCAGCTTACCTACCAGTGGTTCGTCAAGGGCGAGGACGGTAACTTCTCTGCCATCGACGGGGCGACGGCGGCTGAGTACGTCGCCGCGACGACCGAGGTCGGTTCAAAGGTGTATCGCGTTGAGGTGACGAGTGCTGCCGGGCTGGTTTCCACGTCCGATGAAGCGACGGTGACCGTGACGCAGGCTGCGCAGGAGGAGCCTGGGCAGAAGCCCGGTCAGAAGACGGATGTGAAGACGGACGTCAAGACCGATACCGCCAAGAAGGCGACCAAGGGAGGGCTTGCCAAGACCGGTGATTCGTCTGTGGTGACCGTGGCGCTTCTGACGGTGGCTGGAGTTCTGGCCGTTATGGGGGCCGTGCTTATCCGCAAGCGTGCGAATTAACCGGAGCGGGTCATAGACGACAGCCCTAACTAAAAACGGTCCCGTACGAGTAATCGTGCGGGACCGTTTGCTTGAGCTAAAGCAAAATGAGCGGGCCGAATGTCCCCCGTGGGGCTGAGGGGGCCAAAAAGACCTCGTCGATGATGCGCTTCATCATCTGTCCGCTGGAGCCGTGGTCCAAAAGCACGGTCTTGTCGGTCAGCTGCTTGGATGACATATCGACTCCTCGGATATATGCAAGGGACAGATTCTTAAGACATGGCCCCAAACATCACGCATAATCCAAGCTCTCGGACGGCGCACGGAAGCGTATCCATGCCGCGTTGGCTGCGGCTGCGCTCGGCTGGCATCGATGGCCGTCGGCAAATTATGCAGCATGTTATGGGCCATGCCTTAAGATTTGAGACAAACGTACCTGCCGGCGTAGGGGGCTGTGTGGTCCTCCTTGTGCTCGCCGTAATAGGCCCTAAACTCGGCAAGCGTCTGCTCAAACATGCGACCGTCGCCCGCATACTCGGCAGGCATAAAGCGCTCGACCAGCTTGAGCATGCCGTTTCCCACCTTGTAGCGGTACTCGTCTACGGCAAACGTGGGCCAGCCGTGCATCTCGCAGGTATGGTTGCTGGCGGCCGCCAGGTCCTCGAGCGTGTTGAGGATGGTGCCATCCAGATCAAAGATCACATGGGAAAAAGCTGCTGCCATGGGTGCTCCTGCCGCTTGAGTTGTAAAACGCACCCCATGATACTGGGCATGCGTGCCGGGCATGTTTGGAATCTGATTATCTTTAATAGCCCTGAGCCTTTGTCGTTAGCAAATCCTCGGCAGCTGTTCTCCTACGAGCATGTCGAGAATACGGGTCGATCCCCAGCCGGTGCGTACGCGCACGGCGGGACGGGCGCCCTCGGCAAGCGGCAGTACGCGACCGATGATGGCGGCGTTCTCGCCGTAGCGGGCGGCGCGCATGGCTGCCAGCGCGGCATCGGCCTGCTCGGCCGGCACCACGGCAACCATCTTGCCCTCGTTTGCCACCTGCAGCACATCGTAGCCGAGCATCTCGCAGGCGGCCTGCACGTCGGGGCGCACGGGCACAGCATCCTCGTCGATCTCCATGGCAACGCCGCTGGCCTGGGCAAACTCGTTGAGCGTGGATGCCAGGCCGCCGCGCGTGGGGTCGCGGAAGCAGCGGGTGTCGGGGGCGGCGGCGAGCACGTCGGCAATCAGATGATTGAGCGGCGCAGCATCGCTTTCGATGGTGCTCGAAAACGCCAGGCCCTCGCGTTGGCTCATGATGGCGATGCCGTGGTCGCCTAGCGTACCCGACACCAGGATGACATCGCCGGGCCGACAGTTTGCACCGCTGAGCGCTACGCCCGCGGGCACTTCGCCCACGCCGGCGGTATTGATGTAGACGCCGTCGGCACCTCCACGCTCGACCACCTTGGTGTCGCCGGTGATTATGGACACGCCCGCCTCGCGCGCTGTTTCGGCCATGGTTTGCACAATCTGGCGCAGCTTGTCCATGGGATAGCCCTCTTCGAGGATAAAGCCGCATGAGAGGTAGCGCACGTTGGCGCCCGAGGTCGCGACGTCGTTGACGGTTCCACATACGGCGAGGCGGCCGATATTGCCGCCGGGGAAGAACTGCGGCGTTACCACAAAGCTGTCGGTCGACATGGCGATTCGCCCGCTTGCGGGCAGCGCGGCGACGCCGGCATCGTTGCCCGCGAGCAGCTCGGGCGACCCAAAGGCATCCAGAAAGACCTCATCGATAATGCGCTTCATCATCTGGCCGCCGGAGCCGTGGCCCAGCAGGACAGTGCTATCGGTGGCATTACGGGACATATCGAAAACTCCAATCGTGGGTGGTGCCGGTACGCGGGAGCGTCCGGGCTAGTCGCGGTATCTAAAGTACGCCGCGCAGCTGCCTTCGGAGCTCACCATGCAGGGGCCGACGGGGTGTTCGGGCGTACATGCGTGGCCGAACAGCGGGCAGTCGCTCGGCGTGATGGCTCCGCGCAGCACGTCGCCGCAGCGGCACCCGCGTGGCTCGACCGTCGGTTCAATGGGCACGTCAAAGCGGGCACCGGCATCAAAGCGCACGAATTCGGGTCGGATGGAAAGACCCGAAGCCGCAATCGGTCCCAGTCCGCGCCACGTGGTGTCGCACGGCTCAAACACCTGCTCGACCAGCTGGCGCGCTACGGGATTGCCGTCTGCATTGACGCCACGGCGGTAGGCGTTGTCGATTGCGGGCCTGTGCTCGACAACCATCTGGACCAGCATGCAGATGCCCTGCAGGATATCGACCGGCTCAAACCCGGTGACCACGCCGGGGGTCTCGAACTCGTCGACCAAAAACCCAAAGGGTGCCAGGCCTGTGATGGTGGCGACGTGACCCGGCAGGATAAAGCCGTCGATGGCGGTCTCGGGGTCGTTGGAGATCGCACGCAGAGCCGGCGGCGTGGTCTTGTGAGCACAGTAGACCGAGAAGCTCTGGAGCCCGCGCGCGTCGGCCTCCAGGATAGCGGCGGCAATGGTGGGCGTTGTGGTCTCAAAGCCGACGCCCATAAAGATGACCGGGCGTTCGGGATTTTGCTCGGCAATGTCGAGTGCGTCGAGCGGAGAATAGACGATGCGGATGTCGCGCCCCGCCGCCTTTTGCGCGGCAAGCGAGGTGGACGATCCGGGCACGCGCATCATGTCGCCAAAGGTGGTGATGATGGCGCCGTCCATGTTGGAAAGCGCGATTGCGTGATCGATGTCGCGGTTGGCGGTGACGCAAACGGGGCACCCCGGGCCGCTTAGCAGTTTGAGCCCCGTCGGCATAATGGAGCGAAAGCCATAGCGGCCAATGCTCACGGTATGCGTACCGCAGACTTCCATAAGGTTGATGCTGCGGTTGCCGACAAGCTCATGAATACGATCGATGAGCTCGCGGGCCAGCTTGGGGTCGCGAAATGCCGAAAAGTCGATACCGGAGCGAACCGGCTGCGCCGCCGCCACTAGTATGCCTCGGCCGGGTTGGTGGCGAGCTGGTCCTCTTCGGCCAGCTCGGTCATGGTATTGACGAGCTCGAGTGTCTCTTGGGCCTCCTGCTCGTCGACAATCTGAATGCCAAAGCCGGCGTGCACGAGAATATAGTCGCCTACCTGTGCCGTCGGCACGAGGCGCAGCGAAATGGGGCGCTCGATGCCCATCATGTCGACGGTCGCCTTAAGGTCGTCGTCGCGTTTGACCACTTTACCGGGAACGGCAAGGCACATAATGTTCCCCTTTTATACGTTTTGCGCTGGATAGGCGCCTAATTACCCATCAGTTGATGGTAGCGCTCGCGGGAGTCACGAGCAAACGCGTTACACCTGTGAGACGGCGGCGCGCAGGCTGGCAAAACAGCCTATCGCGATGCTGTCTGCGCGAGGTGAGCGCGAGCGATGGCGGCCTGACCGTAGGCGATGCAGCCGTCGTTGACGGGCACGGCGTGGGGGGCCAAGACGGCAAGACCGGCGTCTTTGAGTTCGTGGGTAAGGAGCTGAAGCAAAAGTCGGTTCATGAACACGCCGCCCGAGAGCGCGACGGTGTCGAGGTCTTCACGGACGCAGATCTCGCTTGCGATGCGGGCCGACGCGCGTGCGATGGTGACGTGGAAGTCGAGCGCGAGCTTGCCGGCGGGCACGCCGGTCCTGATTCCCTCCAAAAGCGCCTCAAAAAGCGGCCTGGAGTTCAGAACATGGCAGTCGTCCGGACGGGATGATTCGGTTACGGAAAAGCTGGCCATATTGCCGGTGGGGCAGGCACTTTCACTGCTGAACGCGCGCCAGGCGGCGGCCTCAAGCTCGATGGCGGGTTCGCCCTCGTAGGTTGCCTTGTCGCAGATGCCCAGAATTGCTGCCGCGGCATCAAAGAGGCGCCCCATGCTGCTGGTACGCGGGCTGTTGATGCCGCGCTCGATCATGGTGGCTGTCACGCTGCGCGTTTGCTCGTCGAGACTGTCCAAAAGCCGAGCGGCACCCGGATGCTCGAGCAGGCCGAGCTCGCTCAGCAGGGCAAAGGCATTGCGCCGGGCATCGCGCACGGATGCGGCACCGCCTGGCAGCGCCCAGGTGCGCAGGTGCGCGGCGCGTTCAAAATCGGCAAGGCCGGCGATAAGAAACTCACCGCCCCATATGGTGCCGTCGGTGCCGGCACCCGTACCATCGAAGGCAATACCGAGGACGCGTGCATCAGGCGCAAGCCGGCCAGCGACAATCGCCTCTGCCATTACGCTCGCGATGTGCGCATGATGATGCTGGATCTCGATAAGCGGCAGATCGTGCTCCCGTGCCCGCTCGCGTGCCCACTGGCTCGACAGATAGCTGGGGTGCATGTCGCATGCCAGGGCGGCAGGCGTCAGGTCAAAGAGGTTTTCTAGACGTGCGCGGGCGGCGCTCCAGACATCGAAGGTCGCGCCGTTTTCGACATCGCCGATATGCTGCGACACAAAACAGGCCACATGGCCGTCGGCGTCCTCGCGCGTGAGCGCGATCGTGGCTTTTTGCTGCGGCCCGCAGGCGAGCACGCAGGGTGCAGTGCCGTCGAGCGCCGGCAGCGACAACGGTTGCGGCGCATATCCGCGTGCGCGACGCACAGGCATGACGGTGCCGTCGACCACACGTACCACGGAGTCGTCGTAGCGTGAGAGAATCGCACGGTCGTTGCCAAGTAGCGCGTCGGCGATGCCTGCGGCAACAAGATGTTCCCATGCAAGGGCATCGTCGGTCTCGATAGGTTCCTCGCTCAGGTTTCCGCTGGTCATGACCAGCGCGTGCATGCCATGCGACGAGGCAGCTGCAAGCAGCAGATGCTGAAGCGGTGTATAGGGGAGCATGACGCCGAGCTCGGGTAGATCGTGCGCGACGGATGGCGCGAGTGTAAGGCCGTCGGGGGAATCTCCCTCGCCAACAACACGGCGGCGCAGCAGCACAATGGGGCGGATGCTGCCGGCCAGCAAGTCGCGCTCGGCATCATCGACATGGCACAGGCGTTCAGTATCGGCAAGGCTGCGCACCATAACGGCAAGCGGCTTGTTGCTGCGGCGCTTGCGACGGCGCAGCTCGACCACCGCCTGCTCATTGGCGGCGTTGCAGGCCAGATGGAATCCGCCCAGCCCCTTGATGGCGACAATACCGCCGCTGGCCAGCAGCTCGACACAGCGGTCAATAATGGCATCGCTGGTTTCGCGCGTGCTGCCGACGGCCGGCATCGCCCCCAGACCCTCGAGCTCCATGTCGCCCGCCGCCTCGCGCCAGGTAATATGTGGCCCGCAGTCAAAGCAGGCATCGGGCTGCGCATGAAAGCGCCGGTCAAGCGGGTCGCCATACTCTGCGGCGCACTCGGGGCACATAGGAAAGCAATCCATCGACGTGGCCGCTCGGTCATAAGGCAGCGATCGGATGATGGTAAAGCGCGGCCCGCAGTTGGTGCAGTTGATAAAGGGGTAGTGATAGCGTCGGTCGGCGGGGTTGAACAGTTCGCGCAGGCAGTCGTCACAGGTGGCGATATCGGGGGAGATGAGCGTCGTGTGCGTGGTCTGATCCTGCGACGCTACGATACGAAAGGCCTGCTCATCGTCGGCATCCCAAGCGTCGGGCTCCAGGTCTGCAACAGCGACATGCTCAACGCGGGCCGCGGCAGGCGCGTGCTCCGACAGCGCGGCGACAAAGCCGTCGAGTGCCTCGACTGAAGCATGCGCCTCGATGTGCACGCCATCGCCCGCGTTGAGCACCCAGCCGCAAATGCCATGCGCCATAGCCTCGCGATACACAAATGGCCGCATGCCAACGCCCTGCACAATGCCCGTTACATGGATATGCACATGTCGCATGCGACCTTCCTTCGTTGAAACCTGTCCCTTTATGGCAGGTGCGCTGTGGGAAATCCCGCTACAGCCCCAGGCTCTGCTTGGTGGCGGCGCACGTGAGCTCGCCGTGCTTAACGCCGCGCAGCCCCAGCAACCGGTCGGCCAGCTCGTAGACACGCTCGCCGCGACCCTTGAGCGCCAGAATCTCCAGGCAGTTGTGGTGGTCCAGATGCACGTGCATGGTCGAGACGATCTCGTCGGTGTAGTCGTGCTGCACCTCGTCCAGACGGCGCGTCAGATCGCCGGTATGGTGGTCATAGATCATGGTGAGCGAACCGATGACCTGCTCGTCGGGCGTGCGCATCTGCTCCTTGGCGATCGAGGCGCGAATCAGATCGCGTACGGCCTCGGATCGGTTAGCCACGTCACCGCGGCGCGCGATCTGCTCGTCAAAGCGGCGCAGCAGGTCGTCGGGCGCGGTGACCGAAAAGCGGACCAGCTCGGAGCTGGAGCCGCTGCAGCGGCAGCTCGCATCGTCGTCCGCACCGTGATCGTGCGCGTGCTCGTGCTCGGCCACGTTACACCAGTTTCACAGAGCCGACGGAGTTGTGATCTGCCTCGATGGCCTCCTCGTAGCCCTCGAGCGCATCGTGCGCCTCGTGCAGCGCAGACATGGCGGCCTCGAGCTTGGCGCCAATGCGCTCCATATCAAAGTTCTCGGTCGCATGCAGCAGCTGATGGCTCCACTCGTGAGCGAGCTCAATGGTGTCGTCGACCTGCTTGACGCTCATGGCAAGCTGGCTCATGTTCATTCCGGCGTCATGCATGGGAAATCTCCTTTTGTACGGGGCGATATGGTGGTTCAGATTCTACTACGGAGGGCTCCCGCGCCCGCCGCTGTATGCCAGTTGTCCTACGGTGCCAGTGAAGCAAGCGGCGCGACTACGACACCGTCTTCCCGTCGGTAGGCAGTTGCGGTTCCAGTGAGAACGAGCAAGAAGGACGCTTCGCCTTGGTGGGTCGCATCGATTTTAGATGCGAGTTTCTTGAGATTGGCGGCAGCGGCGTCTATAGGCTTTGAGCCAAGCTTGACCTCAACCAGAGCGTACCTGCCGTCATCTAGCACGAGTACCGCATCGGCTTCAAGGTCGGTCTTGTCCCGATAGTGGTAAACCTTGCCGCCAAGCAGATCCATATAGGTGCGCAGGTCACGGATGCACATCGATTCAAACAGAAGCCCAAATGTTTCAAAATCCTCCAGGAGCTTTTGAGGCGTTGCCCCCAGGGCTGCGACCGCAAGCGATGGATCGCAGAAATGGCGCGTCGGACTCGTCCGTACGGCGGTTTTTGAGCGGAGCCGCGGGGCCCATGCCTCGAGATCTTCGAAAACGCAGGAGCGGGTCAAGGCGTCGACATATTCAGAAACGGTATTTCTTGAGGGAGGTTCTCCTTGCATGTCAGCAGCGATTGTGGCGAGCGATGCCTCTGTTGAGATATTGCGAGCGTAGCTTCGAATAATCTGGGCCATCCAAGTCTTATTTCTCCGCAGTCCATCAATCTCGTCGATATCGGAATCAAGCAGTTCCGAGATGTAATCAGGGGCCATGGATAGCGCAATCCCATGGTTTGGCTCGGTAACCGCTTCAGGCCAACCTCCTCGGCAAAGTGAGTAGACGATACGTTCGATATCGAAGTCGACCATATCGGCAACATCGGTGTTTCCATCAAACAGGCTTGCCAGCGAAACTGATCCTGTTGACTCGCGTGATTCAAAAAGTGACATCGGGCGCATGTTTATACGTGCTATGCGGCCGACTCCTGAGTGTGCCGGCATTTCGCTTGCCCGAGGCGTTGCGGAGCCGGTGAGGATAAACCTGCCTCGTCCTTTGCCGCGGTCGATCGCGAACCTTACGGCGTCCCAAAGCTGTGGGGCCATTTGCCATTCATCGATGAGGCGTGGCTCATCTCCTTTGAGCAGGAGAGAGGGCTTCGAATCGGCAAGCTGGATGTAGCTCGGACCGTTATCGGGGTCTTGCATGTAGATGCTGCTTGCGGCTGCCTGTTCAGCCGTTGCGGTCTTGCCGCACCATTTTGGCCCTTTGATTTGGACAGCCCCAGAAGATTTTAGTTTTCTGGCGAGCACTTTGTCCGCGACTCGTGGTAAATAACCGTGTTGAATTGAACCCATGTCACCCTCCTTGCTAGCAGGGTATTATACCGTTGATTTGTGCAAGTTGGACGATTCAGATTGTGCAAGTTGGACGATTTAGATTGTGCAAGTTGGACATTATATCTAGTAAACATTCATGATGCCAAAAGAGAAGCCCTAGAGTCTCCAGGCCTTTGTCGTATAACGCATGATGTCAAGAATGTCGGCCTTGATGTTTGGCGGCAGGGCTTTGAAGAGCGATAGATATTCGTCTTCCTGAGCAGTAAAAAACGCAGGGCTTCCGTCTGGATCTTTGGTATAGCCAAGGATATCGTTGGGCGTGCATCCAAAGAGATCGCACAATGCAACAATGCGGTCCTCTCCTAGTTTTGCTCGACCTGTTTCCCATGCACTATATGTCGCCTTGCTAACGCCAAGACTGTCCGCAATTTGAAGCTGAGTAAGCCCTGACTTTTTGCGGATTCTGGCGAGTGCGGTATGTTTATTGGTCACATCCATGTCGCTCCCGTCTGATATCAAGAGCAACTTTGCATTTCGGTGCCGGTCAAATGTCTAATTGGATTGTCCTTAGGTGCAATAATTGACATAAAGTCTAATTTGAATAAACTCAAAACCAATATAAATAGACATCGAGGAATGGTGGCTATGGGGAGAGTTGTTGGAATCGATCTTGGGACGACCTATTCGGCCGTCGCTGTGTTGGGAGACGATGGACTTCCCGAAATACTGAAGAATGCGGACGGAGAACCGACTACACCTTCGGTTGTTTTATTCCAATCATTTGACGGAAAAGACGAGCCGCTTGTTGGAACGATGGCCAAGCATTCGGCGGCAAGTGATCCCGATAATGTTGTCCAGTTCGTTAAACGGCAGATGGGAAATCCGGATTGGAGATTCGACTCCGACTCGGGCGTTTCCTACTCTGCAGAAGAGGTTTCCTCCCTTATTATCAAAAAATTATTGCAAGATGCCGAGCAGGCACTTGGAGAAGAAGTATGCGGAGCCGTGATTACGGTTCCCGCATATTTTGATGATGCAAGAAGAACTGCGACAAAGCAGGCAGGTGTAATTGCGGGCACCAAAGTGCTTCGCGTGTTGAATGAACCGACGGCCGCAGCCCTTTCCTTTGGTCTCGATACCGAGAAGAACGGCGTCACGCTTGTCTATGATCTGGGCGGCGGAACGTTCGACGTGACGCTTCTTAAGATAGAGGACGGTTGCTTTACGGTTATCGGAACCGATGGCGATAGAAACTTGGGCGGATTCGATTTCGATAACGCCCTCATGTCGTTTGCAGCGGAAGAGCTTTCGAAGCAGGGGGCGGGTAATGTTCTTGAGGATTATCTGATAAGCGCTGAGCTTCGCGAGAAGTGCGAAATGGTGAAGCGCACTCTCTCGAACGTGGCAAAAGCCAACCTTCACATTTCGAAAGACGGAAAGCCCTATCGCGTAACTATTACGCGCGAAGATTTCGAACGGGCGAGTAGGTCGCTCCTGAATCGAACGCAGGAGCTGGTCGAGGACGTGCTCGAGGACACCGGTTATTCATGGGGCCAGATTGATCATGTGGTCCTCGTTGGTGGCTCAACGCGTATGCCGATGGTACACAAGTTAATCGAAGATATTTCGGGGATGAAACCCGAGCTTGGGGTAAATCCCGATGAGGCTGTCGCCATGGGGGCTGCCGTTCAGGCCGCAATAGAAATGGAATCGAGCACTGACGTGGCAGGATCGGCGGAAAATAGTTTGCCGGATATGCCCCTCTTTACGGCTCCGAGCGTAGTCATTGCCGATGTTACTTCGCAACCTTTGGGGGTTGTGATGCTCGGGAAAGACGGCAAAGACTACAACAATGTCGTGATTCCGAGGAATTCACCCGTGCCGGGGAGTTATTCACAGGACGCAGCAACGGTGAGTGAGAACCAGTCGTACGTCGATGTCCAGGTGACACAAGGCGATGACCCAGACTTGAACTATGTGGTCATTATCGGTTCAAAGGAAATACCGCTTCCGCCCGGGTTGCCCAAGGGATCTCCCGTCCGCGTGGTTTACGAATACGACAGAGAACAAACCGTGCATATCCGTCTATATGCCGGGGGGAGCGGCCAGCTGTATGGCGAGTTCGAAATCGACCGTGTGGCGAATATGGATGAACGGCAACTCGATACTGCCGTTAACAAGATGAAGAACATTGAAATTGGATAGGGGACACTGATGGAAGAATTTGTTGACTACTATGAAATTCTCGAACTGGAAAAGAATGCGCCGATTGAGGAGATTGAAGAGGCGATTAAGAAAACACGAAAGCGCTTCAGGCGTCTCGAAGGATCTCCGGATGCTATGCAAAGAGCAAACGCCGAAAGGATGATGCAGCTCTTAAATGAAGCAGATTCGTTGTTTCACAACAGTTCAAAACGTTTGGAATACGATGCCACATATGATAGCGGGAAGAGTGACAGCAAGAGGGACCTGGAAAAAGACGCCCGTGCTGCAACCGCCGAGAAAGACTGGACATCAGAAGCGAAAGATTATTTCAAAAACGGTCAGAGTGCCAACGCTTGTTTTGCCGCTAGGGAGGCAACAAGGAATTGCCCAACCGATGCGGAAGCATGGCTTGTGTGGGCTCTGGCAGCATATTCGATGGACAAGTATGACGAATCCATTTTTGCTGCATCCGAGTTGCTGAAGCTTGGCTCGAATCAGGCGACTGCTCATAGGCTGTTGGGCGACTCGTACATAATGATTGATAAATACGCAGACGCCGAGGCTGAGTTTCTGAAGGCCCAGCAGATTGATAAGAGCGACTATACGATTATGGCGCGCTTGGTCGATGCGCGTTATCTTCAGGGGAAATTTGACCAGGCCCTCACTATGGCGCGCAATCTTCATGAGGCACATCCGGATTATGGACCCGTCCTAAGCTCGTTATGCCGGTGTCTAGAGACGGATGTCGAGAACAAAATGAGCTCAAAGGATAATGCTGGCTATTTCACCAATATGAAACAAATCCAGCATGCTGAACTTGTCGTTAGTGAAATGCGCGCGTTGGGAAATATCGACAAGGCTGATGAGGAATGGATTGAGAAAATGGAGGGCCTTATCGACTGGGCGCGTAAAAGGCACTACATTGCACCGGCCCGATGGTTTTGGATTCTCTGCGGCTTGACCTTCTTATTTATGATAAGCGGGTCAAGTGGCGCTCCCTTGACGCTCGTTCTGTTCTTTGGGCTCCTCCTGTATGCATTCTTCTTTGTTATACCGACCGGATGGATGATCAATGCCCGCAAATTAGGAGAGCTTGCAAAGAGGACGGGACTCCAATAATGGACGTGCGCTGGGACCAAGCGCTCGACAGCTTGGAGATGGATCGCCAAGCAATTATTGACTGTGCAGAACGGCTCAGAGCGTCTCTCGCTTCTCTCAAATCAGATTCAAGAAAAATCAAAGACTTGGCCACTGGCGAAGCTTATGCAGGATTATTCAGCGAGTTGCTGCTTGCCGTTGATAGAGTTAAGAATGAGCCGCTGTCAGAGGACTTGAGGTCTTCGATTGCGGATGAGATTATCGAGGTTTGTAGCCATTACGGGCTTGAGCCTGTTCTGTGTGACGAGACAGTTAATCTACATGAGCATGAAATCGTTGGATTGATTAAGACAGACGACGCCTTCAAAGATGGAAAGGTGGCTCGAGTAGAGCGAGACGGTTACAGGATTGGCGGAAGACTTCTCCGCCCGGCGCGAGTAGTTGTCTTTCGGTATGAAGAGGGCTGATGGCCAATATGTCGTTGGAAGAGACCTATGCCGAAATGAGGCAAGCAGTCAGCGAGGTCAAGGAATGCCAAGCTCGTCTGCTGGGAGCTTGTGAATCCCAATCTGTCTCCGTTGACATGTGGTTGAAGGTGACGCTGAAGGAGAAGCAGGAGGCGAAAACACGGGCCCTCAACAAAATCAATCACCGTGAAAAACGACGCAGCGCCCTTTCGAAAAAGCGCGTGCAGGATACCGTTGACGAGTTGCTGGCGATCGAGGAAGGCTCGGCCCTCAATGCCGCCGAGTATATCCAGATTGGATCGATGTCGAAAACTTCAAAACGTGACGATTTGTTTACGGTGCCCTTTATCGTTCCGTTGCTTGGTCACGGCAATATCGTGATGTCGGTTTCAGGCGAGGGCTGCATTTCAGACGGGGTAGTGCGCGAGGTAGAGGCCAAGACGCTTTTATCGACTTCAGCGTCGCAAGTTGAAATCATTAGTTTTGACCCGGCACTCAAAAACATCGAGGCTCCTTTTTCGACGATTGGCCGGAACGGGCAAGGCGAGGCAGCGGTCAGGTATTTGCATTCGAGAGGCGAACTCGATGCCTTGCTTAACGAGCTGACCGACCGTGTGACGCAAATCAACAACGAGTTGCTGTCAGACGATGAGAGCCTGGCGGTATATCACCAACGGGTCGGAATGCCGGTCGAGAAGTACCAGCTCGTTGTGATCCACGATATGCCGATGGGAATGGCTGCCGAGCAATACGACCGTATCTGCTCGCTGATGAAGGCGGCCCCAAAGGCAGGCACTTCTTTCCTAATGATACAACCTAAGATGGACGACTTGCCCAAATGGTATTGCGAGAAGAAACGTTCCTATCCTGTTTCGGAGCGTCTCGAGCTATTCTCGGGCAGTCATGCCCGATGGCTGGGTCACGATGGCTACGATGTTGAGCTCTATGAGCTTGACACGATTGAATCGGCGCAAGCCGCCGAGCGGATGGCCCGATCAGCGGTAGAGCTGCGGTTGCCCGAAGTAAAGATTGAGTCGGTGCTTCCCGCGGAGTATTGGATGGAGACGAGCGAGGACGGAGTTACGTTCTCGCTGGGTCTGCGTGGAACCCAGACGGTTGATGTCACGATTGGCTCGAATGAGACTCAAAGACATAATGCACTGATAACCGGCGCGGTCGGACAGGGTAAATCGAATCTGTTGAAAGATATCATCTACGGTTTGTGCGCCAGGTATTCTCCCGACGAGTTGGAACTCTATCTGTTTGATTTCAAAGAGGGCGTTACCCTGTTTCCCATGGCTCCCACGCCGGATTCCCCCGAGTATCTACCGCAGGTAAAGGCATTTGGGCTTGAGGCCGATGAAGACTTTGCCTTGGATGTGCTGAATTCCATAGCCGCCGAGGCCAAACGGAGGGCCGCTGCGATCAAGCCTTACGGAGATAATCTGCTCAAGTATCGGCGCAATAGCGGGAATAAGATGCCGCGTATCGTTGTGGTCATTGATGAGTTCCAGCTATTTCTAGAAGGCGCGAGAGGCAAGGAAGCCTGTGAACTTCTGGAACGCATCGTTCGCCTCTATCGTGCATACGGTATTCACGTGATATTGGCGTCACAAAGTATCGGCGGGATAACCAATCTTGCCATTTCCCAGGGCAAGTTCTTCGCACAGTTTCCTATCCGTATCGGACTGAAAAACTCGCCGGCGGAGTCGCGGGCGACTTTCGGACCCTTTAACGAGGCGGCTGCTAGTCTAAGGTTCAGGGGACAGGCGATTCTGAACGAAGATTACGGAAATCCGAGCGCAAATGTGACGGTGCTTACGCCGTTTGCTGAGGATGCCACGTTGGACAGTCTCAGGAACAAGTTCTATGCAATGCCAAAAGAGCACCTTGATGAACCGGTGGTTTTCGACGGAAGCACTCTGCCGGAGTTGACTGAGGCCCTCCTTGAGCAGAACGACATAGATTCAGGTAACGTGCCGAGCGCCTTGCTTGGCCGGGGTGTTTCTGCTGGGTTGGCACCGATGTATTTCCCGTTTGAAAGAGCTGCGGGAAGCAATATCGCTCTTGTGGGCAGGGGAACGCTGCCAGGGCTCGGTGATCTTCCGAATTCTGTCGATCTTGCGGCGTGCGTTATGGAAACGCTTGTTTTATCGCTTGCACGCTATGAGCGAGGCGCTGAGTTTGCTGTAGTGGAGGATGGCGCGCGCCATGTTTCTAATTCGACTCTGAAGATATGCGCTCGTGCGGGGGTTTCTCCGGAGGTCGTGCCTTCGGACGAAGCGGCTGCATGGATTACCAATTGTCTTCAGAGAAATGATGTCGGGGAAGAATGTGGGCGGGAGCGGTTTGTGTTGGTGCCGAATGCGGACTCACTAGGATCTTTCGACTTTGGTGCTCAGCAAAAGATTCAAAAGGTATTCCGTGAGGCTCCTATGCACGGAATCCACTTTGTCTGCCATTGGCAAAACCCCGTAGCGCTTTCAGCGCAGTTGGGTTCATCGGGACTGTCGTCTTTTGACGGCGTGGCGTGTCTGTTTGGCTCGAATATCGCAGCGAAGCAGTTGGATGGCCCGCTGTGCCAGTGGAACGGGCAAGAGAACCGGGTCCTTTACAAGGAGGCGTCTTCGGGACGTCCCTCAATGAAGCTCATGCCCTTTGTCGCAACGCGAATATGGAGGAGGGGCGACGATGAGCAGGGATGATTTGTACGAAAGGTATCTGTCCGAAGCAGAACGATTTCTGAAATCGGAGGCGTCGACCGCCCAGCTTGTTAAGCAGGAGTGCGATCGTTGTGATCGGGAGTCGACCTCTGCGAGGAACATGGCGGGCAAAAAGAAAGCGGAGATAGATCGCCTGGCGCATCAAGCACAGGAGGCTTTTTCGCAATTGTCTAAACGACTTGCGGGGAGTCACGCGAAGGACGTCGGCGCTGCGCTTCCGAACATGGTAAGACCGATTGCGTCGAATGAAGACGCTGCCGAGCTTGCCTCTTCGTTATCAGGGCTTATCAAGAAAATCGATTGCTATATCGAGATGATTGAAAAAGATACCTCTGTGAACGAGTTGAGTCAGCGATCTTCAAATGCACTGGATGCTCGACGGGCGGCTCTTGACCGGAAGCGTCTTCTGGTGGAAGAAGAGAAGGCGATGCCGGATCCTCTTCCCGTTAAAGCCGAGGAGTCGAAAGGCGGCTGCCTTTCTCAGGCGGCGGTTCTATGCGCGTGCTGTATTGGGGTAATTTCGCTTATTGCGAATGTGCTATTTGGGTTGTTGTGACAACGGAAAGGAACAGAAATGAGTCAGAACATCGGCCAGATCGTTGCAGAGCTGAACGCGTTGGTGTCGAAGATGGAGGCGCAGCGAGGTGTGTGCGTCACGGTGGCGGACGATCTCGATTCACTGCACGACATGCTTAACGCGGCAATGGAAGGAACAAATTCGACCGCTCAAAATGAGGCGGTTGGGCAGCTTGGAGCGGCAGCGGCAAAGCTGCTCGAGGCGGGCGGCCTTATCAGTACGGCATGCGATGTGGTCAGCACGTATGCAAGCTCGCTCTAGGCGTTTATGGGTGGCGCGGGGGCTCGTCTCCGCGCTTGCCATTTTCTTGTTCGGCTTGGGAATTGTTCTGGTCGGTCGTATTGGCGTGAGAAAGGTCGTGAAATCCAGCGGAAGCAATTGCGTGCTGGCGGCTTGTGCAGATGGTGTTGGAGATGTGCTTGATATCTGCAATGCGAGAGTTGCTGACACGGTTTCAGGGGTTGTAGAGCAAGACGAATCTCCCTCTTCGTCCATCGATGGGAGCTCGGAATTTCAGCCAAGCATTCAAGAACGGTACTACGCCGACTTGGCGCATGGGCCTAAGGGTCCTGAGTTTCAGAAGTACATCGTTTTGCACGATACGGAGGGCGATTCTTCCCCTGAAAGTGTCATCGATTGGTGGGAGTCCAACGGCAATAAGGTAGCGGCTCATTTTGTTGTTGGAAAAGATGGGTCGATCGTTCAATGTGTGCCTCTCGATCAAATCGCGCACCATGCCGGTTTTGGCGATGCTGGGAAGAACGAGCAGTATGGAACAATCGATGATTCGAGAGATGACAAGGTCGGAACGTTACCGATAAGGGGAAGCTATCCCGATTACGGCATGAACTCTTATTCCGTTGGGATTGAGATGGTCCATGTTGGAGGATCGGGCGATTACCCCGAAGAGCAGCTTATCGCTGTCGACGGTCTAATTGCGTATATCGATGAGTACTACGGGTTCAAGAGCCAGATTATCGACCACAAGGCGTGGCGGACGGGAAATTCGGATACATCGGCGGAATTCTCATCATATCTGTCGAACTATCAAGAATATCGACGTCATGTTGATGGCTAAAAGACAGGTTGAAAGGGGAGACAGTGAAGTGTCCCAAATGTAACGCAGAGATAGAAGAGGGGACAGTTTACTGCCCCTTTTGTGCTGCGAAAGTATCTTTTGACGTGGGTCGGTCGACCACAGAGAATGAGCGGATGCCGTTCGATGTCAAGGATAATGCGAAGGGGAGGGCAGCGGCGGAGGATTCTGGCAACGAGCTAGGTAAAAGAGTAATTGGGTTAATTGGCGGATTCGATTCAAATAAAATCGTGATAATTGGCCTGGTGGCCGCCATCATTGTTGGCGGCTTTTATGTTTGGAATCGATTCGGGGGCGGGCACTCATCACCAGAATTCACTCAAACCTATCAGCATACGATGTATAAATCGGACGCCGATGAGTTTGAGTCGGAAAACTCAGATGAAAAGGACGAGGCCGACGACGAAGGCGCAACTGAATTAATGGTGGTATCAAATAACTCCGCCGGGTTTCCAGAGATGGTGGTGAATGTCAAGGTGACCGGCTCTTCGACAGAGGCGTTATCGAAGCCGGAGAATTGGTCCCTGAAAGAAGCGGGTACGAACGGTGAGCAGGCTTCGACTAACCCCCGGAGTGTTGTAGTTGGTTCGGACGGAGTTTGCAAGCTCGCATATCGATCGACGCTCGGTAGCGATTCGGGTGATAGCCGTACGGTTGTCGTGTCATTTATTGATGATCAATCACATAAGGTTATGGATAGCTTTTCCTATTACTGTGATGCGAAAAGTTCGACGGTAGACGGTTACTTACTTTCTGAAAGCGACTCACGGCGTTATACCGAGGCGGAGATTAAAGAAATGGGTATGAGCACATGGGAGCTTTGCTTGGCAAGAAATGAAATATATGCACGCCATGGTCGCAAGTTCAAGAATGAGAAGATTCAAGAGTATTTCGACAATAAGGATTGGTATGAAGGCATATACTCGCCTGAGGAATTTGATGCGATGACATCACCGCTTAATGATATCGAGAGGGCAAATGCCGAAACGATCCAGTCTTACGAACGTGCCATCGGATCTGAGTTTTTAAATCCATAACAAAACTTGTGGCAAAGACTAGGCAAATGAAGAAAACG